>NZ_DEQF01000011.1:79729-81802 GCF_002360305.1 Streptococcus sp. UBA3373
CTAAACCTTTAGACTGCTTGATTTTCCTTTCTGTAAGATCTCAGAGTTTAGCAAAAGCTATCTCTTTTAGTATTCTTTTTCGTTATAGCCAAAGTCCGCCAAATCTAGTTTTTTATCACGCCAATTTTTCTTGACTTTAACCCATGTTTCAAGATAAACCTTATCACCGAGCATGATTTCAATATCACGGCGAGCTAAAGTACCAATTTTTTTCAACATGGCACCATGTTTCCCGATAATAATGCCTTTTTGGCTGTTTCGTTCTACCATGATAGTTGCTTGAATGTGAATTTTATTCGTTTCAGGGTCGCGTTTCATCGAATCCACCACAACAGCAACTGAGTGTGGCACTTCTTGTTCAGTGAGGGTCAAGATTTTTTCACGAATCATTTCAGATACCAAGAAACGTTCAGGGTGGTCAGTTATTTGGTCCTCTGGGAAATATTGGAAACCTTCTTCCAAATTCTCAGTCAAGACAGTCAACAATCTATCCACATTGTTACCTTGAAGGGCTGAAATTGGGATAATTTCTTTGAAATCCATTTGGTCACGGAAATCATCGATTTGCTCCAACAATTGGTCAGGATGAACCTTGTCAATTTTGTTGATAACCAAGATAACAGGCACCTTAGCTTCTTTCAAACGCGCGATAATCATGTCATCGCCCTTACCACGTTTTTCATCGGCAGGCACCATAAAGAGTACCGTATCCACTTCGCGCAAGGTACTATAAGCTGATTCCACCATAAAATCGCCTAGAGCCGTCTTAGGTTTGTGAATACCTGGTGTGTCGATAAAGACGATTTGCTCTGTTTCTGTCGTGTAAATCCCCATGATTTTATTACGCGTTGTTTGAGCTTTATTACTCATAATCGCAATTTTTTGACCCATTACACGATTTAAAAAGGTTGATTTTCCAACATTTGGACGACCTAAAATAGCAACAAAACCTGATTTAAACATAAGATAATAAGGACGCATCTCACAACGTCCTACTCCTTTCCATCATCTACCATAAGCTCTTATCACTAAGGATAAGTTCAAAGAATTTTAGCAGCTTTGGGACAAAGATAATCAAGCCCGTAATCACTGCATATCCTGACATCAATAAAACAGCACCAGCAGCCATGTCCTTAGCATTTTTCGCTAACATGGAAAAATGGTAGTTGCTGGCTAAATCCACAACATTTTCAATAGCCGAATTAACGACTTCAAGCGTAATCACTAAAAATATGACCAACAGCAAAAAGAGCCACTCGACAGCTGAAATACGAAAAATCGCACCTGCCATGCAGGCTAAAATCGCTGAAAACATGTGTTTGCGCATATTGCGCTCTTCTTTTAACGCGGTAATAATCCCAGTAATCGCAAATTCTAAACTTGATACTAGGGTACGGTTCTTCCACTTCTTTGGGGAATGCTTATCTCTTGAGTCCATAGGCGGTTAAAATTTCTTCCTGTAACGTAAACATTTCTTTTTCTTCTTCTGGTGTGTAATGATCGTAACCATTGATGTGTAAGAAACCATGAACCGCAAGAAATCCCATTTCACGTTCAAAAGAGTGACCATATTCTTCGGCTTGCTCACGCGCCTTATCCACTGAAATGAACAACTCTCCAATATAAGCATCAAATTCGTCGAGCATTTCGACCAATTCAGGATTGTCTTTCAAATCTTCTTCTGAAAATGACAGACCTGAGTCTGGCTTGTACTCCAAGCTAATCACATCCGTTGGACGATCTGTATGACGATACTTCAAGTTCAATTCGTGACTGCGTTCATTTGTCACAAAAGTCACAGACATTTCCTTGTTTTCTTTACCTGTCTTTTCAGCAGCAAACTCCAATAAATCAAGCGTTTGTTTCTTGATGGCTTCTGAAACTTGACCAGTTTCATCTATCATTTCAACGTACATAATATTCTTCTTTCAACTGTATTCTTGTCAATAATATTATACCACAATAAGTGTTGGAGTGCTATTTTATGTCCCAATTCCCCATTTTAAAAGACTTCTTGGAAAACAAGAAGTCTTTGGTTAAGCAATTAGTTATCTGTCGTATCTACCTCTTTGG
>NZ_DEQF01000011.1:81869-100735 GCF_002360305.1 Streptococcus sp. UBA3373
TCAGGCGAAACTTGAGGTGCTTGCTCAGACTCGTAAGCGTTGATAATTTCAGCCACGACAGGATGACGCACCACGTCATTTGCTGAGAAATGCACAAAGTCAATTTGCTTGATGTGTTTGAGCTTTTCAGTCGCGTCAATCAAACCTGATTTGACTTTTTTAGGCAAATCAATCTGGCTAGCATCTCCATTGATAATCATCTTAGAGTGGAAACCTAGACGAGTCAAGAACATCTTCATTTGCATGATGGTCGTGTTTTGGGCCTCATCTAAAATGACAAAAGCGTCATCAAGCGTCCGACCACGCATATACGCCAACGGAGCAATTTCAATAATGTCGCGCTCCATGAGACGAGTGGTTTGCTCCTTGCCTAAGATTTGATAAAGGGCATCGTAAACAGGACGAAGGTAAGGGTCCACTTTTTCCTTCAAATCACCAGGCAAAAAACCTAGATTTTCACCAGCTTCAACAGCTGGACGCGTCAAAATAATGCGTTTAACCTGACCACGTTTAAGAGCCGTCACTGCCAAGGTCACCGCCAAAAAGGTCTTACCAGTCCCCGCAGGTCCAATCCCAAACACAACATCATGTGATTTGACACTATCGACATAAACCTTTTGCCCCAAAGTCTTAACACGGATAGGCTTGCCTGAATTGTCCTTGATAATTTCTTCTTCGTATAGGGCAACAAATTTATCTACCGAACCATCTTGTGCCATGCTCAAAGCTGTCACCACATCTGAAGTGTTGATGAGCATGCCACGTCCCACCAAAATCAACAAAGCTTGAATGGTCAGACGGGCTAATTCGACACTATCTTCATCATCCCCTAAAATCTGCACCCGCTCAGTTCGTGCGTGGATAATGACGCCCAAGTTATCTTCAATCAATTTTAAATGACGCTCATTTGAGCCAAACAAAGCCAACACATCATCTGGATGGCTTAACGTAATCTCAGTCGAATACTCTTGCAAATAGAGTCCCTCTTTCTTTTGTATCTGATAAACCTATTATAGCTCATTTACCACAAAAAATCACGACTTGCGTGATTTCTTGCTTATCTTTATTGAAAATGACGGTGCTAAATGAACAATAAGAAAATTCCTAATACAATATATATCTCATTGATACTAAGCCACTAAAAAATGATACTATCTCACTAAATAATAAGTAAGTAGTTGGATAAATGAGAAGTAAATTATAATATAAGGCTAAGATAAACAATTCCAACTTATTGATGCACTTATTTCTATCTGATAACTGAAAGGAAACATCATGAAAAAAACGATAATGGGTCTGATCGCGTTTAGCGCTGTGCTAACTTTAACAGCATGTAGTCATAAAAGTACTGAAAGTGCTGATACCTTTAATCAATCAACTACACAAACTATTGAAACTGGAAATATCAAAGGGAAAAAAGATACGGAAAATAATGCTTTAGAATGGCTAGGCGTTCCTTATGCACAAGCTGAACGTTGGCAAGCTCCAAAAGAAGTAGATAAATGGGACGATACTTTTGATGCAACAGAATACGGAGAAAAAGATATTCAATTTTCTAATAACGAAGTCGTCGGCTCTGAAAATAAATTAAATTTAGATATTGTACGTCCTGATACAGATGAAACAGATTTACCAGTTTTAGTCTTTTTACATGGTGGTAACAACCAAACTGGTCATGCTCAGGAAATCAAAGGAAATACTCTCGCAAATGATTTAAACGCAGTCTATGTGTCTGTTAATTACCGATTAGGAGCATTAGGTTTCAATCCTCTGGATGCTTTAAAAACTGGATCAGATGAAGAAAATTCTGGTAATTTTGCGTTACTGGATATCGCTCAAGCACTAGACTGGGTAGAAAAGAATATTGAAACCTTCGGTGGTAACAAAGATAATGTGACCTTAGCTGGATTTTCAGCAGGAGGTCGAGATGTTATGGCCACTTTAATTTCACCTACTTTCAAAGGAAAATATGACAAGGCAATCTCCTTTAGCGGTGGAATGACACTTTCAGATGAAGAGGAAAGTCAAGAGATTTTCGCAACAGCTATTGCACCTTTAGTTGTTGAAGATGGCCTACAACCAACTGAAGAAGATGCTAAAAACTGGCTCCTCGAAGATAATAATGAAATTGCTGATTATCTCAAAAATCTTTCTGCTGATCGTTTAGCTCCATTTATGGGAAATGCAGGTATTCGCATGTCTGTTTTCCCACATCTTTATAAAGATGGAACTGTTATTCCAGAAGAAGGCTTTGAGACTGAAACATTCAACGATGTGCCGCTTATGCTTGTCACTGGAACTAATGAATTTTCACTCTTTATTGCATCAGATGAGCGCTTCGCAGAGGATTTTAATAGTGGGGACTTATTCCAAGATGAACAAAAACAAGCAGAATTTGACTATTCAAGAAATTACGGTGGTCAACTTTACAGACTTTCAAATGGGGTTGACAGTGCACGAAAATTAGCAGGAAAATATAATTCAGATATCTATATTTCAGAAATTTTCTATGGCGATGATTCAAATGTAACACCTCAATTAGCATCAACTCTAGGAGCTTTTCACGGTATCTTTAAAGCAATGCTTCAAACTCCGTCAAACTATGCTGCATTTATTGGAGAAGAATTTGATAACGATGGTGCTAAGGACATGTCAAGTGACTTTAAGGCTTACCTGAAAAACTTCTTAGCCTCAGGTAATCCAAACGATAAAAATTTGGTTAATTGGCCAAAATGGTCAGAGCAAAGCGAAGTCCTATCAATTTCTGCTACTGAAAATGCTAAAGACATTAAAGCAGCGACTGATAGTGAGACTGCCAGTGATATTTTAGAAAAAATGCAAGCGGACACTACCTTATCTGAAGGGGTAAAAAATGAATTGAATACAACTGTATTAAGTGGTCGCTGGTTCTCCGCTCCCCTTGATGAAATCTATTCTAGTCAAGAAGAGCAAGTTGTTAAAAATTAACTCATAATTAAAAGCAATAGCCTCAGTGCTATTGCTTTTATATTAACAATAATACCAATAATTCATTTATTAGAAAAAGTGCTAAAAAAGAGAGGTTATAACCTCTCAATGTGCTAAATAATCTTCCCAAATCTGGTCAAAGTCACTAAGATTGAAGGTGAAGTCCGCCTCATTTTCCAAATAAGTGCTGATAACTTCAAAATCATCGCTATGCTTTGGGAAAGTTGAATCTTCAAATACCAAGTCCGCTAAAATAGCGACAGGTTCGTGACTTTTGGGGTTACGCTGGGTCATTAACCAGGTATAAAATGATTTTCTCATTGCCAATACTCCTTTAAAAACTGATGTCGGATGGCGCTACTTTGGGCATAGCGTTCAGGGTTCTTTTTGTAGAAACCTTGGTGATAGTCCTCAGCCACGTAAAATGCTTGTGCAGGTTCAATCGTCGTCACGATAGGTGAATGAAAACGTCCTGACTCTTGTAGGGCTTGTTTGGATTGCTCTGCGATGCGACGTTGCTTGTCGTTTTCATAAAAAATCACGGGACGGTAATTATCACCGCGGTCCTCAAATTGCCCAAACGCATCCGTCGGATCTGTCTGTGCCCAGTAAATCTCCACCAAATCCGCATAAGAAATAATGTGCTCATCAAAAATAATCTCAACTGCTTCGGTATGCCCTGTCTGGTGGGCTTTGACTTGCTCATAAGTTGGATGAGGCACATGACCTCCAGTGTAGCCCGAACGCACAGATAAAATACCATCTAATTCCTCAAAAGGCTGCACCATGCACCAAAAACACCCACCTGCAAAAATCGCTCGTTCCATTCTAGCACCTCCAAAAATAATGTTTCTATTATAACATAAGACTTTCAAAAAAAGAGCGTGTTAGACCATTTCTAACACAACTCTTTTTGATAAAGCCTTTAATCGATTAATTCTGTTCCAAGGGCATCTTGTTTGACTTTCTTAGCTTTCATCAAACCACCCAAAGCTTTTTTAAATTGTCCTTTTGAAATACCAAAAGTAGCCTTGATATCCTCTGGTGATGACTTGTCATTCAAGGTCATAAAGCCACCATTTGACTGCAAATAAGTCAAAATCATCTGCGAATCATTTTCCAACATTTCAAAAGAACGCGGTTTTAACGAAAGGTTTAGCGTGCAGTCAACAGCACGATAACCAATGACGCGAGCCGTTACTTCTTCCCCAAGACGTGGTTCCGCATAGCGCTCACTTGGATGGATAAAACCAAGCATATTATTATCTGGCAGGTAAACAAACGTTCCTGACAATTTCAAACGGTAAACAATTGCGCGTAACTTCTCATTTTGCATATTGTCATAAGCTGGTCCTGAGAGTTTTTGGAAAACTTCAGGTTCTGCTGGAATGGCCCAAATGCGGTCTTTTTTATCCACATCCAAACGAACATAAAGCTTGTCACCCTTCTTAGGCCAAAGTTCTTTTAAATCAGGCAAAACGTCTAGCGAAACGACAAATTGTTTGTCTGGCAGACCTGTGTCTAGGAAAACACCGAGGTCGCGACGCACTTCTGTCACAACGCCCCAACCATAGCTAGTGCGTGTTGCTGCCACATCTGCAGTTGTCAGACGTGTTTTTTGGTGCAAATCCGTGTAAGCAAAGCCCTTGACCATATCTCCGATAGCGTGTGAACCCTCGCTCTTATCCAAAGTGAAAGTCACTCCATCTTTTTGAACAAAATAGGCTTTTGCATTTTCATCAATTACCAAACCAGTGATAACCGTAGCAAGTAGTTTATTCATGTTTTTTTCCTTTATCATAGAAAAGAGAGTGGAATCTCCACCCCCTTACCTTTGTCTTATAGAGATGACATTAGACTTCTAGCAATTCTTTTTCTTTGTTAGCAGTCATGCTGTCAATGTGTTTCACAGCTTCGTCAGTAACTTTTTGAATATCTTTTTCAAGCACTTTCAATTCGTCTTCTGTGATTTCTTTGGCTTTTTCTTGTTTTTTAGCTTCGTCCATCGCATCACGGCGGATGTTACGGATAGCAATTTTGGCACTTTCACCAACTTTTTTCACTTCTTTAGCCAAATCTTTACGTGTTTCTTCTGTCAATGCTGGAATAACAAGACGGATCACTGAACCATCATTGGCAGGGTTAATACCAAGGTCAGAAGCGTTGATCGCATGCTCAATGTCTTTCAAAACAGATTTGTCAAATGGAGAAATCAAGAGAACACGCGCTTCTGGAACGGTAATAGAAGCCAATTGGTTCAAAGGTGTTGGTGCGCCGTAGTATTCCACTTGAATACGGTCTAAGAGTGACGCGTTAGCACGTCCAGCACGAATAGAAGCAAATTCACGCGCCAAAGCACTGTGTGATTGTTCAAAGCGTTCTTTCGCTTTTTCAATAATAGCATTAGCCATAAGTCAGTATTATCCTCGTTTCTTGTTTTTTTAAAATAGTAGAGCCAACTCTTAATGGTTGTGGTGGTCTGCTTTGTTAGAAACCGTTGTCCCGATAGCTTCACCAAAGACCACACGTTTGATGTTACCAGGTTCGTTCATGTTAAAGACAACTAAGTCAATATCGTTGTCCATTGAAAGGGTAGAGGCAGTAGCATCCATGATTTTAAGACCACGTTTAATCACTTCAACGTGTGTTAATTCGTCGAATTTAACTGCATTGGCATCTTTCTTAGGATCTGCGTTGTAAACCCCATCAACACCATTTTTCGCCATCAAAATAGCTTCTGCTTCGATTTCAGCAGCACGAAGGGCAGCTGTTGTATCTGTTGAGAAATAAGGTGAACCGATACCCGCACCAAAGATAACGATACGACCTTTTTCAAGATGACGAAGGGCACGTCCACGAATATAAGGTTCCGCAACATTTTGCATTGGGATAGCTGTTTGAACACGAGTGTCCACACCATATTGTTGCAAGCTATCAGCCATAACAAGGGCATTCATGACTGTTCCTAACATTCCAGTGTAGTCTGCCTGTACGCGATCCATACCAGCTGCCGCAGCTGGTTCACCACGCCAAAGGTTTCCACCACCGATAACCAAGGCAATTTCAACACCTGAATCATGAACTTCAGCAATTTCTTTTGCGATAGCTTGAACAGTGGCAAGGTCAATACCCACACCCTTATCACCAGCCAAAGCTTCTCCAGACAACTTAATTAAAATACGTTTATACTTAGGTTCCACTACACGTTACTCCTTCTTTTATCCCTACTATTTTATCATAAATTGCTTATTTTACCTAGCAAAATATCTCATTTTTAACGATTCAATACTCGCCAGTCCCTAAGGTACAGCGTTAAAAAATTTTTTGACACAGCTCATAAAAAAATCCGCTTCAGCAAAACGGAAACGGATTTTTTCTGTCATATCATTACATTAGAATGAGCTTGGATCTACTTTGATACCGACACCTTGAGTTGTTGTGATAGACAAGTTAGTCATGTAAGTACCTTTAGCAGTAGCTGGTTTAGATTTCACGATAACATCGTGGAATGCTTTGAAGTTTTCAACCAATTTGTCTGCGTCGAATGATACTTTACCGATGATAGCTTGTACGTTACCAGCTTTATCAGCACGGTAAGTGATTTTACCACCTTTAGACTCTTCAACTGCTTTAGCAACGTCCATAGTTACTGTACCAGTTTTAGGGTTTGGCATAAGGTTACGAGGTCCAAGGACACGTCCAAGACGTCCAACGATAGCCATCATATCTGGTGTTGCGATAACAACGTCGAAATCAAGCCAACCATCGTTGATTTTAGCAACAAGGTCATCTTCACCAACGAAGTCTGCACCAGCAGCTTTTGCTTCTTCAGCTTTAGCACCACGTGCGAAAACAAGCACACGTTGTGTTTTACCAGTACCGTTTGGCAATACCATTGCACCACGGATTTGTTGGTCAGCTTTACGAACGTCAATATTAAGTTTATATGCAACTTCTACAGATGCATCAAATTTTGCGAAGTTAGTTTCTTTTGCAAGCGCCACAGCTTCTTCTACGCTGTATGCTTTAGTGCTGTCAATTTTTTCAAGTGCAGCACGCATTTGTTTGCTTTTTTTAGCCATTTAAAATTCTCCTTGTAATGTGGTCATATCGATTTGATTTAAAATCTCCCACGTCACTCATCAAATCATGATGAAGTCTTGCGGGTCTAGTGTGAGTGATTTTTCGGTCTAGCAACCAAATTCAGTCACAATTTGGGTGTCATTGATTAATCAACAACAGTGAATCCCATAGAACGAGCAGTACCTTCAATCATACGCATTGCAGATTCAATATTTGCAGCGTTTAAGTCTGGCATTTTAGTTTCAGCAATTTCTTGTACTTGTGCACGAGTAACTGTTGCAACTTTTGTTGTGTTAGGTGTTCCTGAACCTTTTTCAACACCTGCAGCTTTTTTCAAAAGAACAGCAGCTGGTGGTGTTTTTGTAACGAAATCAAATGATTTGTCTTCATACACTGAGATAACAACTGGGATGATCATGCCAGCTTGATCAGCTGTACGTGCGTTAAATTCTTTAGTGAATCCCATGATGTTAATACCTGCTTGACCAAGAGCTGGACCAACTGGTGGAGCTGGTGTCGCTTTACCAGCAGGAATTTGAAGTTTAACAACTTTTTCGACTTTTTTAGCCATTTTTAAATCCTCCTGTTGTGGTTTTGGCGGTAATTAAGATTTTTACCTCCCACAGATATGCTCAATCGCATACTTTACCATTATACAGGAATTCAGGGAAAAAGCAAGCTATTTAGCTCATTATTTTTCAAAAAAATCTTCCCCTTTTTTTGAGAGCAAAGGAAATTTGAGGAAAAAGGCTCTAATCATTTACATCTTCAGGGTTTCGGTATAAAATATAGGACATGGTATATAAATTATTTTCGATTGCTTTTTTGGTGCTGACGCCGCTTTTTTCTTACATTTTGGTTACCTTTTTTAACTTAAAACGCTTTGGGATCTTGTTTACAGACCTGTCTTTTCCCTTGTTTGCACTTGAAATTGCTTTAGTGGCAATGCAATCTTTGACATTAGATGTTTTCTTTTACTACTTGATTTGCCTATCTTTGTTGGCTTTGATTTTGAGCATTACTTTTTTGAAACGTTACCACGCTTTTTCTTATCGCCGCTTTTTGAAATTTTTCTGGCGGTCAGGGTTTATTTTGACAGCTATTTTTTATGTCATTGAGTTGATTTTAGTCTTTACAATTGGACGCTAAAAAAACGTTAGCTTTACAGCTAACGCTTTTTTAGTCTTCCGATGTTGCAGTAGTCATCAAAACTTTTCGAGGTTTGGTTCCTTCGGCGGGCCCGATGACACCAGCAGCTTCTAATTCATCCATTAAACGAGTAGCACGGTTAAAGCCTACTGACAAACGGCGTTGGAGCATTGAGGCACTGGCTTTTTGGGTTTCAAGCACTAAAGCCTTAGCGTCTTCAAATAGGGGATCACCTTCTTGAGCGCTGCTGCCATTTCCTGATTTCAAATCAGCCTCAGACACATCACCTGGGTCAAAACTATCGTCATATTCGGCGTCAGCTTGATTTTTAATAAAGCTAACAATATGCTCCACATCGTCATCTGAAATGAAAGAACCTTGCAAACGGACAGGGTGATTTTCATCAATCGGTTTAAAGAGCATGTCCCCACGTCCCAAAAGTTTTTCAGCGCCGTTTTCATCCAAAATCGTACGGCTATCGGTCCCTGATGACACGGCAAAGGCAATCCGCGATGGCACATTGGCCTTAATCAAACCGCTAATAACATCAACAGATGGGCGTTGGGTTGCTAAAATCATGTGAATACCTGCCGCACGCGCTTTTTGCCCCAAACGAATGATGGCATCTTCCACTTCTTTGCTGGCAACCATCATCAAATCTGCCAACTCATCCACAATAACCACAATCAAAGGTAGTGGAATGTGTTTTTGGTCAGATTGTTTGTTAAACTCTTCAACCTTGGCATTGTAACCTGCAATATTGCGAACGCCAAAATGGCTAAAGAGTTCATAACGGTTTTCCATTTCATCCACCACTTTTTGCAAGGCTCTAGCTGCCTTACGAGGGTTGGTTACCACAGGAATCAACAAATGGGGAATATCATTGTAAACCGATAATTCAACCATTTTGGGGTCAATCATCATGAATTTGACTTGGTCAGGTCGTGCTTTCATCAAAATGCTAGCAATGATGCCATTGACCGCAACAGATTTTCCTGAACCCGTTGAACCAGCTACGAGCAGGTGAGGCATACGAGCCAAGTCAAAGGTGCGTGCCGTACCGTTGACTGCTTTTCCAAGGGGAACTTCCAACAATTTATTCGGGTCAGTATTGGATTGCTCCCATAATTCACGGAAAGTAACCGTGGCAATTTCAGAATTCGGTACTTCAATACCGACTAAGGATTTACCTGGAATAGGGGCTTCGATACGTACATCTTTAGCAGCCAAGGCTAGGGCTAGATCATCTGCCAAATTGGAAATGCGGTTGACACGCACACCAACGGCTGGTTTGACTTCGTACTTGGTTACCGATGGGCCAATTTCAGCACGTTCTACCTTGACATCAATACCAAAGCTGGTAAAGGTGTCCTCTAACACCTTGATATTATGACGGACAATGCTTTTTTCCTTGGATTGATTTTTAGGCTTGTCTGGTGCAAACAAATCAATCGTTGGCAAGGTGTAATGCAGGGCTGTTTTTGCCGTAAAATCAACGTCCAAAGGTTCGTCAGCTTGTTCTTCTTGCTCAGGTAGATCAGCGGCTTGTTGATCATCATCCGTCACAACTCCTTGGTCATAAGACAAGATTTCAGGCTCTGTGTCTGAAGGTTGGGGCACTTTGTCAGGCTCTGTTGCAGGCATGTCAACATTGGCTGAATCAGTCAAAATTTCGCCTGTTTCGAGATCCACTTCAAGCTGGGCCAAACGTTCTTCTTCTGCTGCTTTTTGTTCCTGCTCAGCACGTTTTTGCTCAGCTCTAGCTTTTTTCTCCTCACGTTTCACAAAGCGTTTTTGCTTGTGCAATTCATACCTCGAAGCAAGAGTCTGTCCTCTAGCTTTGACAAAATCAGCAATATCGTACAAATCCCACGGCGTCATCAAATAAATTCCCAAAAGAATAAACAAGCTACCAATCAAGAAGGTTCCAATATTGGAAAAAAGAAAGGAAACGGGCATGTAAAGTAAAGCCCCAATCATCCCCCCACCAACAAAGTGGCTGACTTTAAAATGAAGAATGTCATTAAAAAGCAAGGAAGCCGTTGTGGATAAAACAGGCTTGTCATGATAAGCTGATAGTGAAAATAAATAGGCCTGCCACTCCAATAACATACCAATCATAAACACCACAAAACCACCCACAAGACCGACTTGTTTGTGGAACCATTTAAAACCGATAAAATAAGCCAAAATAGCCAGCATAACCAGATAAGCAAGGCTACCAACGGCAAAGCGCATGAGGTTATAAACCGTAACGCCAAAAATCCCCAGCCGTGTCACTGCAAAGAAAAAGACTATAATCAGAATAATAGTCCCTATAAAGCGTTGCAAGGCTTGTTGTCTTTTTATTTCTGCTTTGGTTGGTCGGCGCGTTTTACGACCTTTTTTTCTATTTTTTGATTTTGCCATGAGTTTATTATAGCATTTTTTAAACTTTTAGGTTATTGAAAACAAAATATGGTAGAATAGCTTAGTTGAGTTTGCTTAGAGCTCAATGAATTTTGACAAATAACCCTATCAACACAGCTTTAAGATACATATTTAGGAGTTTACATGAAAAAAACAATCCCATTGCTTGTTATAATGCTTAGTTTGGTAAGCCTATCAGGTTGTAGCCAATTGACCAAAGCCATTCGAGGAGAAGATTACGTCAATGCCAAAGCATCTGCTTCAGCCGCTTCTGCTTCAAAAAGTGCCAGTGCATCGTCCTCAAAAGCCTACCAAAAAGAATTAAAAAAAGCTTTGAGTGCTGATACGTCAGCTTTTCCACAATTATCTAATGACGTCACTGACAACGAGTCAGAAGTCCTCATGCACACCTCTGAAGGTGACATCACCATCAAGTTATTTCCAAAATATGCTCCACTCGCTGTGGAAAACTTTCTCACTCACGCCAAAGAAGGCTATTACAACGGTGTGCTATTTCACCGCGTGATTTCTGATTTTATGATTCAATCAGGTGACCCTAAAGGAGATGGCACAGGCGGAGAATCTATCTGGAAAAATAAGGATAAGAGCATTGATTCTGGCAATGGTTTTAAAAATGAAATCTCACCTTACCTCTACAACATTCGCGGGGCGATTGCCATGGCAAATGCTGGTGCAGACACCAATGGCAGTCAATTTTTCATCAATCAAAATACAGATGACCAATCGCAAAAACTCTCATCATCAAGCTACCCAGAACCCATTATTGGAGCTTATGCTAAAGGTGGTAATCCAGGCTTAGATGGCAATTACACCGTTTTTGGGCAAGTAATTGATGGCATGGACGTTGTGGATAAGATTGCTCAAACCGCGACCGATGACAACGACAAGCCAACAACCGATGTTACCATCACATCAATTGATATTCTAAAAGACAGTTCTTCACAAAAGGACTAAGGATAACCCTTAAAAAATCAAGTAAGCCTAGCGACTTGATTTTTTTGCTTATGTTGGATTGATGAACAGGAATAAGTGATTTTTTGGTATAATAGAAAGGATAGAAAGCGAGATTATATGACGCCAAATAAAGAAGATTATCTTAAATGTATTAACGAACTTGGAGAAAGTCAAGCCAAGGTAACCAATAAAGGCATCGCTGAATTGATGGGCGTTTCAGCACCAGCCGTTTCTGAAATGGTCAAAAAAATGAGCAACGAAGCCCTCATTGCCAAAGACCAAAAAGTAGGCTATCACTTGACACCAAAAGGTTTGCTCTTGGTTTCTGAATTGTACCGCAAACACCGCTTGATTGAAGTCTTTCTAGCCAATGAGTTGCATTATAGCCCTGATGAAATTCACCAAGAAGCCGAAGTTTTGGAGCACACAGTTTCCACTACATTCATCGACCGTTTAGAAGAAAGTCTAGGTTTTCCAAAATTCTGCCCGCACGGTGGAACCATTCCGCAAAAGGGAGAATTATTGCAAGAAATTCACCGTCAGCCACTCAATCATATCTCAGAATTGGGTACTTATCGCATTTGCCGAGTTCATGATGAGGTGCATTTGTTAAACTATTTGCAAGAGCATCACTTGACCATCAATGATGTTGTGGAGTTGGTTAAACAAGATAGCTACGCCAAGACCCACACACTTATCCACAACTCACAAACCTTGATTATTCCAGAACGCGTCGCCGAACAAATTTACCTCGAAAAAATCGAATCTCTTTAACAGCAAAACATCAGCGTTTTACTGTTTTTTTGTTGTTTTGTAAATTTTATCAAACCCTGCTGCAAAAGGATTTATGGAAGTTTTACAAAAGGCGGTTAGGGAGTTTACATTCATTTGCTAGAATAAGAATCAAGACCAAGGTCTAAAAATTATTAACGAGGTTCTTATGAAAAAAAGTTCAAAATATTTGGCACGCTTAGGGGTGACCTTACTGGTTTCTAGCACCTTGCTAGCTGCTTGTAGTTCAACAACATCATCAGGCAATAAGCTGAAATTAGATACAGAAGCCGCAAACAGCACAAGCTTGGCAAAAGAAACAGCTAACGGTAAAGACGTGCAAATGTACGATACTAGCCGTGCAAAAATGGAAGACCATTCTAAAGTCAATTCTAACCAAGCTAAATATGTTTTCCTTTTCATCGGTGACGGGATGGGGGTAACTCCTGTAACGGCTGCTGAAGATTATCTTGGCTACACACAAACAAACAAAGGCGAAGTTTACCCAGATCGTATGAACTTTACTGAAATGCCAGTTGTTGGTCTGAAAACACAATACGACTGTTCTTCATTCATTCCTGATTCAGCGGCTACGGCTACGGCTTTTGCAACTGGAATTAAGACCCAAAGTAAAGTCATCGGTTTGACAGGCGATTTGGAAAAATCTGCTGATTCTGTGGCTGAAAAAGCCAAACGTGCTGGCAAAGCTGTCGGAATTGTAACCAATGTAACGCTTAACCACGCAACTCCTGCTGCTTTCTACGCAAATGTTGAGTCTCGTAAATCTTACTACGATATCGGACTTCAAATGGCAGAATCAGGTTTTGACTACTTTGCTGGTGGTTCACTTGGACAGCGTACTGGTAAAGATGAGGACCAAAAGGACCTTTATGAAGTCATGGAAGAAAATGGCTACACTATCGCTGATACTAAAGAAAAAGCAGAGAAAATAAATGCTGACTCTGAAAAAGTTTACCTAGTATCTGAGCGTTTACAAGATAGCGATTCAATGCCTTATACCATTGACCAAGAAGAAGGTGACCAAACCCTTAGCGACATGGTAGCTAAAGGAATTGAAGTCATGGAAGATGATCCTGAAGGTTTCTTCATGATGGTTGAAGGTGGAAAAGTGGACTGGGCTGAGCACGCCAATGACGGTCTAACAGCTATTCACGAAGTACTTGGTTTTGAAGAGTCAATTCAAACAGCGATTGACTTCTACAACGAGCATCCTGACGAAACCTTGATCGTTGTAACGGCAGACCATGCAACTGGTGGTTTCACAATTGGTAATGGTTCAACAGGAAATAGCACTTATTTTGATCTTTTAACTAACCAAAAAGGGTCACAAGTTGCCTTTGCCGATTTGACTACTGAAACTTTGGAAAAAAATCCAGATTTGACCTTCGAAGAATTTGCGCCACAAATTGAAGACTACTTCGGCTTAGTCTTGGATCCAGATGCGCCATCTGAAGACGTTACAAACGCTGAAAGCGAAGCTTACGCGGAAGAACTAGCTAAAAACAGACTTAAATGCTCTAAAGAAGAGTACAACGAGTTAAAAACAGCCTTTGATGAAACTAAAAAATCAGAAGATGAGCAAAATGTAAGCTACGGTGGCTACGTTCCAATTGCTATCACGGCTACTCGTTTGCTAGACAAAAAAGCTGGCTTGGCTTGGACAACAACTGACCACTCTGGTGACAAAGTTCCTGTCTATGCTATGGGTTCAGGTGCCAAAATGTTTGACGGTGAGTACGATGATACTGACATCAGTATTCGTTTAGGAGAGGCCATGGGCTTCAACGGCGATTCAAAAGACGCTGAAGAACAAGTTGAAACAGAAACTAAAAAACCAACTGGAGTCGGACTAAAACAAGCTGACAAATAAAGCAAAAAAAGAAGAAAATACCACTCGGTACTTTCTTCTTTTTTAGGTTTAGATGCTATTTAAGCTAATTTTTCTAAGAAGGCTAACAAAATCTCAGCAGATTGTTTACCTGCTGCAATGATAAATTCATCAAAGGTAATGTTAGCATCGTGGGCTGCGGTGTCAGACATGGCACGCACAACAACAAATGGCTTTTTCAAACTGTGAGCGGCTTGGGCAATTGCAGCCCCTTCCATTTCAACCGCTAAAACCTGTGGGAAAACAGATTTGATGGCATCAATTTTATCTTGGCCAGCGATAAAAGAATCTCCTGTCGCAATCAAACCAATATGGCTTGGCACGTCTGCTTCACTCAAGACTTGCTCAAACGTTTCCACGAATGTTTTATCAGATTCAAAATACAAAGGTTGCATAGACATTTGACCGTAGTCATAGCCAAAGGCTGTCAAATCAACATCGTGGTAAGCTAAAGTGTCAGCCACAACAACATCGCCAATTTGCAAACCTTCTGCAACAGCGCCAGCTGACCCTGTGTTAATCAAGGCATCCACTCCAAAATGGTCCGCCAAAATGGCAACCGACATAGCTGACATGACTTTTCCGACACCTGATTGCACCAAGACAACTTGATGACGGCCCAGTTTTCCTTCGTAATACGTGTTTCCTAAAACATGGTGTTCGACTTTATTTTCCAAATGGTCTACAAGAAGTCGTAATTCTTGCTCCATTGCTGCTATAATTCCAATTTTCATCACATCTTCGCACACCGCTTAAGCAGTGGCTTGTCCTCCTTTTCTCGCTTTCTTAGAGTTTAAACACAGCGTAGAATAACGCCACTAGCAAAAGAAAGATAATCAATATCGCCAAGTTTAATTTGCGTTGAAAACGGCTTCGCTTGACATTTTCAATCCGACGGCTTTTATAGACGAACTGATCCTTTTGCTTGCGGTTGGTCCATCTTTCTAAAAAGCCTCTGTCAGCATACTCTTCAGGCGGTATAATGCTGTCGTAACGATCTGTCCGAATAACTTTCGTTTCTTCATCGTCAGTCATCATGTCATCATAAAAAAGTTCACCACGGTTAGCACGCTCGATTATCTCGTCTGTTAAAAGTGGTTTTCCCATTACAAGTTTCCTCCAAATGTTAACGCGTAATATTGTAGGGCGATAATCGTTTTAGCATCCTCGATAGCTCCCGAAGCAACCAAATCCATGCATTCTGCATAAGTCAACTCCAAGATTTCAAGGACTTCATCGTCATCTTGCGGACGAGGATTCGGCACTTTTTGCAAATCAGTTCCAAGATACAATCTGATTTTTTCATTGCAAAAGCCTGTTGCAGTGTAAAAATCATAGATTTTTGTTAATTGTCCTGAGTAGCCTGTTTCTTCTTCCAATTCACGCGCCGCAGCTTCTTGCTCATGCTGAGCTTCACCAGCTTCCAATTTCCCTGCTGGAATTTCATAAGACACTTTTTCAATCGCCTTGCGGTACTGCTTAACCAAGACAATGCGATTGTCCTTGGTCACTGGCAAAACGGCCACCGCCCCACCGTGAAAAATCAATTCCCGTTTAGCTTGCCCTAATTGATTAGGCAATTCCACGTCATCCACGACAACCTTAAAAATATGCCCATCAAAAACCTCAGTGCGTTTAATTGTTTTTTCCTCAAAATCCATCTGCTCTACCTTTAAAATACCTTTCACGTTTGATTCTACTATAAATTTGCCAGAAATGCCATTATTGTCAAAATATCCTTACTATGATAACGCAAAAATGCTAAAAAAATCTAAAAGCGCAAGGCAAATAAAGAACCTGAGACCCTCATCTCAGATTCCATGCTATTACGATTTCTTTTTATTGTTTGGGTGGTGAGGTTTGTTGAGGGCATAGCCAGCTTTGTTGACTTGGCGTCCGCGTCCGATAGCTAAGGCGTCTTTTTCAATATCCATAGAAATGGTAGAACCCGCAGCTGTCAAGGCATTGTCACCAATAGTAAGAGGAGCAATGATGGTCGAATTGCTTCCTACAAAAGCGTTGTTACCGATGGTGGTCTTGAATTTGTGCTGGCCATCATAGTTGGCAATAATCGTACCTGCACCAAAATTCACGTCGTGTCCTACGGTCGCATTGCCAATATAAGTCAAATGCCCTGCTTTAGTATCCTCACCAACAAGTGATGACTTAACTTCGACGAAGTTACCAATATGAACATTCTTTTCAAGGGTTGAATCAGGACGAACATGGGCAAATGGACCAATGGTTACGCCGTCTTTTACAACAGATTGTTCAATCATTGAGTTGGTAATCACGACTTGCTCACCAATAGTTGCATCAACAAGATAAGTGCCATTAGTCAAGACTGAGCCTGTACCGATTGTTGTGTGGCCTTTTAGAGTGACATTGGCTTCGATAGTGACATCAGGGGCGATTTCCACATCAACGTCAATGTAAGTCGCAGCAGGATTTTGGAAGGTTACGCCATTCACCATGTGTTTGTGGTTGATACGGCGACGCATAATCTCTTCGGCAGTTGCTAGTGCCACGCGGTCATTGACCCCAAGACTTTCATCAAAATCATGAAGCACATAAGCCCCAACTTTTTCACCACTATTACGGAAAATAGAAATGACATCCGTCAAGTAATATTCCCCTTGGGCATTGTTGGTGTTAATGTTTTTGAGGGCTTCAAATAAACGTTTGTTATCAAAGACATAAGTTCCTGTATTGATTTCTTTGACTTGGCGTTCAAATTCAGAAGCGTCTTTTTGTTCAACGATTTTAAGCACTTCGCCATTTTCGTTGCGGATAATACGTCCGTAACCAAAAGGATTGTCAGCAGTAGCTGTTAAAATAGTCGCTACATTTTTATGGCTGATATGAAAATCAACCAACTGTTTCAAACTGTCACCTGTAATCAAAGGAGTATCCCCAGCGATAACAAGGGTTTGCCCCTCAAGACCAGCCAATTCTTCCTCTGCCATCATGACAGCGTGACCTGTTCCTAATTGCTCTGTTTGAAGAACAAATTCTGATTGACCTGCTAAAACGTCACGAACCATATCGGCTTTGTGCCCGATAACCGTCACGTTTTTTTCTGGATTTAAGGCTGATACAGCACGAAAAACGTGTTCTAGCATGGTCAGACCGGATACTTGATGAAGCACTTTTGGCAAGTCTGATTTCATGCGAGTTCCTTTACCAGCGGCTAAAATAATTGCATAATTTGACATGACTAATATTCCTTATAAATATAGAGTAGCGTGCGAATACTTTGTACTTTCTCACACAATCTATTCCATTATACCATAATTAACACAACTGAACGTGATTTTTAAGTTACTGATGCCACATAATTTGAACAGCTTGTTCCAAGACTTCCATAACCAAGCGGCTATGGTCTAGGGCAAGCTTGGTAGCTGTCATATTTTCTTGCTCAATAATAGCTTGAAAGGCCACAAATTCATCGTGCATTCGGTGATTGAGCGTGTTTTCGTTGATAATCGTCTTGCTTTCTTCATTGAGTGCCAGTGCTATTTCGGGCAAGGTATTGGTAGCACCAAGAATGGTCAAAGAACCTTTATTGCCCTGAATAGTTGAAGTCAGTTCTGCCGCACAATCCTTGGCACCGATACAAACCGCTTTGAAATCGCCATAGTCCATAAGCAAAATACCAGACGTATCCACCTCACGCTCCATATTAGCCAGATACTGTACCCGTTGCGGTTTCCCAAACAAGCCTACCACCAAATGAATATTATAAATATTTAAATCACGGAGGGCACCGCCACCTTTTTGTGGGTCAAAGGCTGGCGCAATTTCCCCGCGCTTGAAAGCATCATAACGCGACGAATATTGGGAATAATTACAGGTAACAATCTTAATCTCACCTAACTTGGCAAGATTGGCCTTGATAGAGGTGAAATTACCCAAATATTGATTGGTAATGGCTTCTAGCAAAATGCGTTGCTGCTGCTCGGCAATCTGAGTCAAGTCTTCAAATTCGTCTAAGGTCATTGTAAAAGGCTTCTCACAAATCACGTGTTTGCCCGCCAGCAAAGCCTTCTTGGCATAGGCATAATGAAGGTGATTCGGCAGGGCAACATAAACCGTATCAACGTTTGGATTTGCCAAAAGGCTATCATAGTCGCTAGTCGCCTGAGTGATGTCGTAAAGCTTCGCCAATTGGTGCGCTTTTTCTAAACTGCGTGGCGTTGACAAAATAGCTTCAATCGCAATGCCGTTGATTTCTTTTAAAACAGGCAAGACCTCGTCAACGATTTTTCCTGTTCCTAAAATGGCTAATTTCATGAATTTCCTCCTATCGTATCTTACTAAACTGTGGGATAAACCACTTCAAATTCTTCTAAAACGATTAAGCTTTCTGGTGTGAATGTCAACCCACATTCTTTAAAATAGGGTTTGAAAAATGCTTCGTGAACATCTCGCCAGTAAGCAAGCGATTTATCACCCTCACCTTCTTTGAAAGCATGCTTCTCCGAGACTTCTTTAAAAGGTACAACAGAGACTTTTTTAATCTGAATAATGCAAACTGCTCGGTCTTTGCTATCTAAAATCACATCATAAGACCCAACTTCAGGCAAGGGGACATTGTCAATGT
>NZ_DEQF01000011.1:100820-101192 GCF_002360305.1 Streptococcus sp. UBA3373
GTCAATGTCATCTCCGATTGAAGGATTCATTTTCTTATACTTGTTCCAAAGTTCTTGTGCATTCATAGTTTTCTCCTACTTCAAACTCCAGCCACCGTCAATTTTAACAATTTCGCCCTGCATAGAGCTGGCTTTGCCTGAGGCTAAAAAGCCTGTTAATTCTGCTATTTCGTCAGGGCTACTCCAACGTCCAATTGGGGTTTCTTGAGCTACCCAATCAGCCAACCCGCCTGGTTCAAAATCACTAGCTGTCATGGCTGTCTTAACCGCACCTGGTGCAATACCAAAAACCTGAACCTTGTCTTTGGCATAATCAAGGGCAAGCTGGCGGGTGAAACCTGCAAGTGCGTGTTTGCTCGCTGTATAGGCTGC
>NZ_DEQF01000011.1:101207-112966 GCF_002360305.1 Streptococcus sp. UBA3373
TCCGCCCCCACCTGCCATAAAAGACGCAATCGAACACATATTGATAATGATGCCCGCTTGTCGTTCCACCATCTTGGCTAAATAATGGCGAGTAATAGCAACGGTTGCAAAGAAATTGGTCTGAAAAACATCTGCTATTTCGTCATCTGATATAGCCAGCAAGGGCTTGTAAGCATCGAGAATACCTGCCGTATTGCATAGGATATCCACATCAGGCACAACATCAAAAAGCGCAGCTAAATTCTCTGTGATATCCAACTGCAAAAAATGAAAATTCTCTTCTTGAATATCAGGGGCTTCTGATTTGTCAACCCCATAAACTGCGCAGCCATTTTTCAAAAAAAGACGAGCTTGTGCCAGTCCAATGCCAGAACTGACGCCTGTGATAAGCACCTTAGTCATGGACTTCCACCCAATCGGTCGCTAAAACGTCACAAGGGGTCGGTGACCACGTAGAAAAGCCCTCGCCCTCACCAGAAACGTTGATGAGGAAATAAGGGGTCACTGGCAAAGCCACACCGTTTTGCTCAATGCTGTCAAACAATTGCACGTAGTTTTCGGCACCGCCCCAGCCTGTACGCACGTATTTTTTCTTCGCTTTTAATCCTGGTAAAATCTCTTCAAAAGTCATTTTTCTCTCCTTGTTGTTACTATATCTAGTATATCAAAAAACGAGCCCGTAAGCTCGTTTTGACGAATGGTTAGGCTCTTCCTAACAACTTTTTCACTGCTGTAATGGCTTTATGCAATCTAGGGCGTGGGTAATAACGGAAAGTCCCCATTTTACGGACAATATAACCATTGAAATTTTGTTTGAAACGAAGGACACCATCACTACCGTCGAAAACACCTTGAATACCAAGGAAGTTATAAAAGGTAATGCCACGTTTAATAGCTTCTGTCATGACGTGCTCTTGCAGTACTACTGGTGCGTAGAATTTGTTAAATTCGGTGTAAGAACCGCTGAAAAGGTAAACCGCTTCTTGTGGTGTGTAGATAAAGAGACTACCTGCCAAGACCACATCTTCTGAACCGTGCTGAGCAATCAAGTCCTTAGCTTCCTTGATACGAACGTCAAAAGTGGCAATTTGCTTATCCAACTGCGCTTTTTGTTTGTTAACCTTAGCTGAGTTGACCCCGTCAGCAATTTTTTGATTTAAAACCGCTAACTGAGCCGCAATATCATCATAACCTTCTTGAAGGTTGTTTAGATAATCTTTAAAATTCAAAGTCGCAATCATAAATTCACAATTATCCCCAAAACTATCATAAAAGTCCTCATAATAATCTAAAGGCTTGTCTTGATAATCGCGTCTTGCTGATGTGGAAGCTGTGATTTCTTTAAAAATAGACAATTCATCACGTTTGAGGCGACGCACCTTGATACCGAAAGAATTGGCCTTATTAACCAAAGGGCGTCCTTTTTTACTGAAGGAGTTGCGTAGCGTTTCAGGTGTCAAGCCTGTCAAATCCTTGACATAATGCCAATCTGGTTCACCATCAGGGTAGCCCGTCTGCAAACCATCATAGTGATAGCCAAGGTCTGTCAAATCTGTAATCAATTCTGGTCTTTCATCGTCGTTGGGATTGCCATGGGTATCAAAACTTTGATAAATGTCATAAGGTTTGACAATCAGCTCCAAGGCGCCATTTTCCTTGGCGTAGGCTTGTAATTCCCGATAAAAGTCTGAAAGATAGGCTGGGTCCTTAGAAGCTGGACCTGAATTGATTTCCATGTGAAGCCCACCTGTCATCGCCTTGCTATACAAAATGCCAGCCACCTGGATAGCTCCGTCTGCCTCCAAACCTAAAAAAGTCACCTCAAACCCACGTTTTTCAAGTAAATCTGCCATTTCGACAGACTGCATAAACGAGCGTTCTTTAAAAGAAGCACTCATTTGTTCGTAATCCGCT
This sequence comes from Streptococcus sp. UBA3373, assembly GCF_002360305.1. NCBI lineage: Bacteria > Bacillati > Bacillota > Bacilli > Lactobacillales > Streptococcaceae > Streptococcus > Streptococcus sp. UBA3373. The sequence goes on from NZ_DEQF01000011.1 coordinate 103,122, forward strand.
CTGGATAAAATCGTTAAACTCATCTGTTTTTCTCAATTCTATTCGTTTTTTCAGTTAAAAGTCCCTTAAAATCTAGCAAAGGAAACTTAAATGAAAATAAACTGTCATTTCTTGAAAGGAGTTTCATTCCTCAACAAACAAATACTCAGCCTCTGATTTGAGGCTGAATATTCTGCTCTCTTAGCCAATTTGGCTGCCGTTTGGAACACTTGGATTCACTGTTAAAACAGTTAAATGGCCATCGTGTTCAGCTGATAAAATCATTCCTTGACTGAGCAAGCCCATCATTTTCCGTGGTTTCAAATTAGCTACGATTTGTAATTTTTTTCCCACTAATTCTTGTTCGTTTGGATAGTATTTCGCGATACCTGAAAGGATTTGACGGTCTTCACCATCACCGGCATCCAAGCGGAATTTCAAGAGTTTTTCAGAGCCTTCAACTTTAGACACTTCTTTGACTTCAGCGACACGGATTTCAACCTTGTCAAAATCATCAAATTTAATGGCTTTTTTCTCATTGTTAAGTTCAACGTCTGCTGGGTCCCATTCTTTTTCTTCGGCAACAACTGCACCAGCTCCCATGTTGGCTTTGATGTAGTCAATTTCTTCTTCCATATCAAGACGTGGGAAGATTGGTGTTCCTTTAGCAACTACTGTGATACCTTCTGGGAAACCAGCCAAGGTCAAGTTTTCAAGGTCAAAATCATTGCCAAGACCAAGTTGTTCCATGATAGCATCTGAGGTGCTCATCATAAATGGTTGGATCAAGTGAGCCACCACGCGCAGACTAGCCGCCAAATGTGCCATTACAGCTGCCAATTCATCGCGTTTAGCCTCGTCTTTAGCAAGAACCCAAGGCGCTGTTTCGTCAATGTATTTATTAGTACGTGAGATGATGTTCCAAACAGCTTCCAAAGCACGTGGGTAATCAACTGCGTTCATTTGTTTGTGGTATTCTGCGATATTTTCTGCCACGACAGCCGCCAAATCCGCATCAAAGGCTGTCACATTTTCCACATAAGTTGGAACCTTACCGTCAAAATATTTGTTAATCATGGCAACGGTACGGTTGAGCAAGTTTCCAAGGTCATTTGCCAACTCATAATTGATACGTCCAACGTAATCTTCAGGCGTGAAGGTTCCATCTGAACCGACTGGAAGAGAACGCATGAGGTAATAACGAAGTGGGTCTAAACCGTAACGTTCTACCAGCATTTCAGGGTAAACCACGTTACCTTTTGATTTAGACATTTTACCGTCTTTCATGACAAACCAACCGTGAGCAATCAAGCGTTCTGGCAATTTCATGTCCAACATCATCAACATAATTGGCCAGTAAATAGAGTGGAAACGCAAGATATCTTTACCAACCATGTGGAAAACAGTACCTTGGTTCCAGAATTTGTCAAAGTTGGCATGATCTTCTTGGTCGTAACCAAGAGCAGTCACATAGTTCAATAGAGCATCAATCCACACATATACCACGTGTTTTGGATTAGATGGCACTTTGACACCCCATGTAAATGACGTACGGCTCACAGCCAAATCTTCAAGACCAGGTTCAATGAAGTTTTTGATAATTTCGTTCATACGACCTTCAGGCTGAATAAAATCAGGGTGAGCATGGAAAAAGTCAACCAAGCGGTCAGCGTATTTGCCTAAGCGAAGGAAGTATGACTCCTCAGAAACCCACTCAACTTCATGACCAGAAGGGGCAATACCACCAATGACTTCCCCTTTTTCGTTACGGAAAACTTCTTCTAATTGGCTTTCTGTGAAAAATTCTTCATCTGAAACTGAATACCAACCTGAATATTCGCCCAAATAAATGTCATCTTGTGCCAACAATTTTTCAAACACATCAGCCACCACTTTTTCATGGTAGTCATCTGTTGTGCGGATAAATTTGTCATAAGAAATATCAAGCATTTCCCACAATTTTTTAACGTCAGCAGCCATGCCGTCAACGTAAGCTTGTGGCGTGATACCTGCTTCTTCTGCTTTTTGTTGAATTTTTTGACCGTGTTCGTCAAGTCCTGTTAAATAAAAGACTTCGTGGTTCATCATGCGTTTGTAACGGGCTAAAACGTCACAAGCAATTGTCGTGTAAGCTGAACCAATGTGAAGCTTACCTGATGGGTAGTAAATCGGTGTCGTAATGTAAAAAGGTTGTTTACTCGTCATTTTCTTTCCTTTCAAATCGAAGCTAATGAAACTCCTTTATTGATAACACCTCATTATACCACATTTCTGTGACCCCTTATAGCGTAAATCAATCAGAATAATCAAATTTATCGCTGGATGGGGGATTTTTTGGTAGAATAGCAGGTAGCAAAGTATAGAAAGAAGACCTGTTTTACCTTATGAAATTAATCTCATGGAATATCGACTCGCTTAACGCTGCCTTGACCAGCGATTCTGCACGCGCCGTTTTGTCACGCGCGGTTATTGATACCTTAGTCGCGGAAGAAGCTGACATCATCGCTATCCAAGAAACCAAATTGTCTGCCAAAGGCCCAACTAAAAAACACCTGCAAATCTTACAAGACTATTTCCCAGATTATGAAATCGCTTGGCGTTCGTCTGTTGAACCTGCTAGAAAAGGCTACGCTGGTACCATGTTTCTTTACAAAAAGGGCTTAAACCCAAGTATTTCTTACCCTGAAATTGATGCCCCTGACACCATGGATTGTGAAGGACGTATCATCACCCTTGAATTTGAGCACTACTATGTTACCCAAGTTTATACGCCAAATGCTGGGGATGGGTTAAGACGCTTAGCCGATCGCCAAATTTGGGATGAAAAATACGCAGATTACTTGACATCATTGGACCAAAAGAAACCTGTTTTGGCAACTGGCGATTACAATGTTGCCCACAAGGAAATTGACTTAGCTCACCCAAGTGCCAACCGTCGTTCACCTGGTTTCACAGATGAAGAACGTTCAGGCTTTACTCATTTGTTGGCTAAGGGCTTTACCGACACTTTCCGTTATATTCATGGCGACATTCCAAATGTCTATAGCTGGTGGGCACAACGCAGCAAAACCAGCAAAATCAACAATGCTGGCTGGCGGATTGACTATTGGCTCACATCAAATCGCATTGCCGATAAAATCGTCAAATCTGAAATGATTGACTCAGGCGCTCGCCAAGATCACACCCCAATTCTTTTGGAAATTGATTTGTAAGCATAAAAAATACCTCAGAGATGCTGTTCTCCGAGGTATTTTACTTATTCAAATAAATCACGGTAAGACTTACGGTGACCCAGTTGCAAGACACGATTGTCCTTGACTAGTACGGGACGCTTAATCAACATGCCGTCTGAAGCCAGCAACTCAGCCGCCTCATCAATGGAAAGACTATCAACCTTATCTTTCAAGCCCAAAGCGCGGTAAGCCTGACCGCTGGTGTTGAAAAAGTTCTTTATCGTGTAATCGGACTCTTGCATCCATTTCTTTAGTTGCTCTGCTGTGGGTGTATCCACCGTCAAATCAACTGCCTTAAAATCCACTCCTAATTTCTGTAATTCTGCTTTAGCACGACGGCAAGTACTGCATTTTGGGTATTCATAAAATGTTAACATCATGTCCTCTTTTCTAAAACGTGACCCCTTCATGGGATAGAAGCCAACGTTTCCGCTCTAGTCCTCCAGCATATCCCGTTAACTGCCCTTGACTTCCTAAAACCCGATGACAAGGAACAAAGACAGACAAAGGATTTTTTCCGACAGCACCACCGACTGCTTGGGCAGATGCACACTGGATTTTTTGGGCAATTTCCCCATAAGTCATCGTTTTTCCATAAGGAATCTCCCTCAAAACCTGCCACGCGCTTTGTTGAAAAGCCGTTCCTTGGGGAGCTAAAACCACGTCCTCAGCTTTAGGATTTTCACCAGCAAAATAAGCATCTAACCACGCTGTTGCATCTGCTAAAAAGATAGAATCACCCTCCACAATCGCTTGGTCGCGGTAGCCATTTTCAAAATACTTTTGCCCGACAAAGTAGCATCCCAGCAAGCCACGCTCATCTGCCAACAAACTGATAGTTCCCAAGGGAGAAGGGTAATAGCTTCGCATCAACATCGTCAGTGCCTTTCCAAATGCTAGAGGTTTAACTAATTTCATTATAGCAAAAAGCGGTGGGAAGGAAAAACAAAAGCCCCTATCACCCACGCGAGGTAATAGGGAACTGGCTTTATTTTTTGGTAATTAAGCGCACACGAACGATGTTGTCGCTGGCTTCAAAGGTTGCTACCAAATCATCAATTTTCGCTTTGTCTGTTTCGTCCAAATCAAGCAAAGTATATGCGTACTCGCCTTTTGAACGGTTAATGATATTGTCAATGTTAATGCCTAGGTTAGACACGGCGGTTGAAATTCTCGCCACGATATTTGGCACATTTTTGTTAATCAAGGTAATGCGATAAGGCGCCGTCAAAGCCTGATGCACATTTGGGAAATTCACAGAATTGGTGATTTCACCTGTTTCCATAAATTGACGAATTGTTTTACCAGCCATAATCGCACAATTCAACTCAGCTTCTGCCGTTGAACCACCAACGTGTGGGAAAACCGTGATTTTATCTTTATTTAAAAGCTCTTCTGTCCCAAAATCAGTGATATAGCGTTTAACAACGCCAGTTTCAATCGCATCAAAAAGTGCAGCATTATCCACCAATTCACCACGGGCAAAGTTGATAATCACAGTTCCCTTTGGCATCAAGGCAAAGGCTTCGCTATTAAAAGTGTGACGGGTTTCATCAGTCAAAGGCACATGAACAGTGATGTAATCCGCATTGGCAAAAATCTCTTTCACATCGTCCACGCGTTTGACATGGTGTGAAATATTCCAAGCCGTTTCAATAGACACATAAGGGTCATAGCCCATGACATTCATACCTAGACGTTGAGCGTAGTTGGCAATGCGACCACCAATGGCACCAAGTCCAATGACACCAAGGGTTTTACCTGAAATTTCACTACCTGCAAATTGTTTTTTGCCTGCTTCAACTTGTTTGGGAACGTCATCACCTGACAAGGTATTGACCCATTTATTTGCAGCAATGTAATCACGCGCAGACATCAAAAGAGATGCTAAAACAGCTTCTTTGACGGCATTGGCATTGGCACCTGGGGTGTTAAAAACCACAATCCCTGCTGCCGTTGCCTCGTCAATCGGAATATTATTCGTACCAGCACCCGCACGCGCAATAGCTTTGAGATTATCTGGAAATGTTGTCCCGTGCAGATTTTGGCTCCGCAAAATATAAGCATCAGGATTATCTGCCAAATCACCATCTACCTGAAAATGATTGCCTAATTCCTTTAGACCCACTTGATTGATATTATTAAACGTTTTAACACTATAGACCATAGACTTCACTCCAAGGCTGCAGGCAGCCTCCCTTTTCTCTTATTTGTTACAAACTATGGTGGTCCGCCTCATCAACTTCTTGATAAAAGGCATTCTCAGCCTTAGTTTTGATTTTTTGATAAGCTAGACGTTCCCCATCAACAGGGACTTTTCCACAATAAACGTAACCGAGTTTTGTCAAAATATGCTGCATAGCAAGGTTTTTCTCGTGGGTATCGCAACGAAAATCATGCCCTTTTGTCCCTTCAATCAAGCCTTGAAGAAAGGTTTGAGCGACTTTTTGCCCTGTCACGCGCGATAAGACCGCCACACGGTGAAAGGTGACGTATTGGTGATTGTTGTGCTGCCAATGACCATCGTAAATCTTTTCATAAGCAGGTTCAACCCCAATCACCACCGCAGCATGGGCAACAATTTCCCCATCCAATAAGCCTACATAAGCTTGACCAGCTAAAATATCATCATAAATGGTATTTTCATCAGGGTAAGTCCCTTGCCACTGGTTGCTACCACTTGCAGCTAATTGCTTTCTAGCATCCTCAATTACTCGCATGATTGGTGTCACTTCATTGGGAAAAGCTTGTCTAATCTCCATTTTATTACCTCTTTTTTATTGATATACACCTATTGTATAACATTTCTGCTGTAAAAAGGGCATTAGTTAGATTTATTTTCAGCTTCAAATTGCTTCATAAAGGCAATCAAATCCACCACACCTTGACGTGGGAATGCGTTGTAAAGACTTGCACGCATGCCTCCAACTGAGCGGTGCCCTTTGATGTTTTTAAAGCCAAGCGCTGTCGCTTCTGCCACAAACTGCGCATCCAATTCTTTACTTGGTGTCACAAAAGGAACATTGGCAACAGAACGTTGGGCTGGATTTTTAACAGGATTGGTGTAAAAATCAGACTGGTCAATGAAATCGTACAAAAGTCCTGATTTTTCACGATTGGCTTCTTCCATTTTATCCACACCACCAAAGGCCTTGACCCACTCAAAAACCAATTTTGAAATGTAAATGCTATAAGCTGGTGGGGTATTGTAGAGCGAACCTGCCTCTGCTTGGATGCGATAATCCAGCATTGATGACAAAGTTGGCTCGTCGTTTAGGAAATCTTCGCGGATAATCACCACAGTCACACCTGCAGGACCAATGTTCTTTTGAGCGCCTGCATAAATAACCGCAAAATCTTCCACATTGTAGCGCGCAGCTAAAATATTAGACGACATATCAGCGACAATCGGCACACCATTGGTATCAGGAAGGTCATAAATGGCTGTTCCCTCAATGGTATTGTTGGTTGTGATATGCACATAAGCGGCTTCTGGATCAATGGTTTTAGGGTCAAATGTTGGAATATGGTCATACACCGTATCCTCAGACGATGCCAACAAAACAGGCTCAAAAGGAATGGTTTTGGACAATTTTACAGCTTCTGCATAAGCTTTTTTCCCCCATGATCCTCCAACGAGATAGTACGCTTTACGCCCCTTTGCTAGATTCAAAGGCAGCATTGTAAATTGCGTTGATGCACCACCTTGAAGAAACAGTACCTTATAATTATCAGGAATCGCCATCAATTCACGCAACAAGCGTTCTGCTTCTTTAATAATGTGGTCAAACTCTTTGGAACGGTGGGACATTTCTAAAACACTCATGCCGCTACCTTGGTAGTCAAGCATTTCACGCTGTGCTTGTTCAAGCACGGGTTTTGGCAACACTGCAGGACCTGCAGAGAAATTGTAAATTGTCATAAAAATACCTCCGTTATAATTGTTATAAATTATAGCATAATATTCTGAATTTTGTAAAGATTTTTAAGATTTTTACTCAAATGATTTATAAATAATCATGTTATAATGATAACGAAGGACTAGAAAAGGAGTTTTCATGATTATTAAAGAATTTTGTGCAGAAAATACCACACGCCTTAACCAGCTCGATGATACGATTAAACGCGTTGAATTGTGCGATAACTTAGCCGTTGGCGGTACGACTCCCTCTTATGGGGTTATCAAGGAAGCAGCGCGCTATCTCCATGAAAAAAGCATTGCCCTAGCCACTATGATTCGTCCGCGTGGAGGGAATTTTGTCTATAATGATAGTGAATTGCGCATCATGGAAGATGATATTTTACGCGCGGTGGAATTAGAAAGTGATAGCTTGGTTTTTGGATTGTTAACCGAGGACAACCTCATTGACCAAGACGCTATTGAACAACTCTTGCCAGCAACACAGGGCTTGCCGCTAGTTTTCCACATGGCTTTTGACCATATCCCACTTGATCAACAAACAGAAGCCATTGACCAATTGGTGGACTTAGGCTTCACGCGTATTTTGACACATGGGTCTGCTCAAAATAACCCAATTACTGAAAACATCACCCACTTGAAAGACTTGGTTGAATATGCTGACGGTCGCATTGAAATCATGATTGGCGGTGGCGTGACAGCAGAAAACTACCAAGATTTGATTAAACAAACGGGTGCCCAAGCCGCCCACGGTACTAAAATCATGGCCTAAAAGCCAAAAATGAGGACTTAGCCGTCCTCGTTTTTTTGATTAGAGAGCATCTCTGCCCTTTTCGCCTGTCCGAATGCGAATCACCTCATCAACTGGAATGATAAAAATCTTCCCATCGCCGACATCGCCTGTCCGAACAGTCTGGCAGATACTACTCACCACATCATCCACCAAAGCATCGCAAACCACGATTTCCACCTTAACTTTTGCCAATAAGGTTGGCACAATTTTTTGACCACGAACATATTCCGCAAATCCACGTTGCTTGCCGTGGCCCAAAACCTGACTGACAGTCATGCCATTGGTCAGATTCTTCTTAGACAGGGCATCCTTTAAATCTTCCAAGCGGTCTGCTCGAATAATGGCTTCTACTTTTTTCATAATGTCACTTCCTCGCTTTTATTAAGAATCCAATCCCATGAAGGTTGGGTAGGCTGTTTCTTTATGCTCAGCATCATCAAGACCAATTGCTTCCAAACGTTCTTCCACACGGATGTCCATAAAGAGCGAAATGACTTTGATAATCACAAAACTTGCTACCGCTGACCAAACAATTGTAAAGATAATAGCAGCTACTGTGACCAAAAGCAAGTGAGCATTGCCATAAATCAAACCAACATTATGCGAATCAAGAGCCAATTCTGGCGTTGTGAAAATAGCTGTTGCTAGACCACCAAAGATACCACCGATACCGTGACAACCAAAGGCATCCAAGGCATCATCATAAGCTAATTTTGGTTTCAAAACAGAAATAGCAAAGTAACAAATAGGACTCACACAAAGACCAATGATAAGAGAACTCCAAGTTGATACAAAACCTGCCCCTGGTGTGATCGCAACAAGCCCTGCTACCAAACCTGTTGACGCGCCTACAAGTGAGAAACGACCCGCCATGATTTTTTCAACAATCATCCATGATAATAGGGCTGATGCTGCTGCGATATGTGTTGTGATAAAAGCATGAACCGCAAGTCCATCTGCTGCAAGAGCTGACCCAGCGTTAAAACCAAACCAACCAAACCAAAGGATACCAGCTCCTAAAAAGACAAATGGTACGTTGTGAGGACGGTATTCCAAACGATGATAGTCACGACGTTTACCAAGCATCAAGGCTAGAACCAAACCTGACACCCCTGACGTGATATGAACCACATCGCCACCAGCAAAGTCAATGGTTCCCCATTTAGCAAGAAGCCCTTCATCCCAAACCATATGAGCAAATGGGAAATAGACCAATAAGAGCCAAAAAACAATAAAGATAATCAAAGCACTAAAACGCATACGCCCTGCAGCTGCCCCTGTTAAAATGGCAACCGTAATAATCGGAAACATCATTTGAAATGCTGCAAATAAGGCATCTGGAATTTCTAGACCACGTGTGCTTGTTGTTTCACTGACACCATTTAGAAAGACATGGGACAGATTTCCGATGATATCCCCTTTTCCACCAAAAGAAAGAGAATACCCACAAACAATCCACATCACTGACGCCAGAGCAATCGGCAAGACACACATCATCATCGTGTTGATGACATTCTTACGCCTCCCTAAGCCACCATAGAAGAAAGCCAGACCCGGTGTCATAAGAAAAACCAAACTCGCGCAAATAATGATAAACGCTATACTTCCTGAATTCATATCCTATCTCCTTTACTCTCTTTACCACGACTTTTGGATAAAAAGCCACTTCCTAAAGATGTCAACCTCAATGACTTGAGTTATTATGTTAGATAATATAACACTAAGTTTTCCTAAAAGCAATACTTTTTACAAAAATTTTCTAAATTTTCTGTATTTATAACCTAGAATGTTACTTGTTTTTAAGACAAACGACTATCTTTTCTCAAACAAAACCGCTTTTTCTTCCACTTTTCCCCAAATACATCTGATGTAAGCTTTTACCCGAAATGTTTGTCGTTAGATTATGTCATATTTTATAACA
>NZ_DEQF01000012.1:0-8068 GCF_002360305.1 Streptococcus sp. UBA3373
ACTACAGTTGACAAAGAGCCAAACAAAAAAGCCTAAAAGATCCTTCGACCATTTTAGACTGTTAAATCATATTCTATCAAAAAATATTTTAATGATTATCTAATCCATCAACTTCTTTTGAGAATTTTTGAGCCATTTCTTCTAATTCGCGATCCTCTTGGTTCCACACCAAAGCATCGTCTGAAATTTCATCGGTATTGGCAAAGAATGTGATGTGATTTTTCAAGTTACGGAGTTTGATTGGGGCATCGCCACCGTATTCGCCATCCAAGTTAATCATCATTCTGCTATCAGACAAAGGCTCAATTTTAAGAAAATCCGTCTTGATGTATTCAATGCGTTTATCTCCAATGTGCTTACCACCATCAAGCACCAAGCGAATCAAGTGCAGGATTTCAATGAGGTTAGCCGTTTTCACTAAAATCAAGGTAAACTTGCCATCGTCTAATTTGGCATCTGGGGCAATTTGCTCAAAACCACCGACAGAGTTAGTAATGGCCGCAAAAATCATGGAAACATCGCCCTCAAAGACGCCATTTTCATAAGTGATCCGAACAGGTACCGTTCGAATGCTAGGCAACAACTCTACCCCTTTGGCCAAGTAAGCCAAGTAGCCAAACATGGTCTTGAGCTGGCTAGGCACGCTGTAAGTTAATTCTGTAAAAGAACCCGCCGCTGCGATGTTGATGAAATAAACATCTTCACGCGCTTGCCCAATGTCCATGGCAATGGTTTGATTTTTCCCGATAATCTTAGCCGCTTCGATAGGATTGCCACGAGGAATTTTTAGGGCACGTGCAAAATCATTGGTTGTTCCTGTTGGGATGATAGCCATTTTTGGACGGTGTTCCAGCGGTGCAATCCCATTAACCACTTCGTTAATGGTGCCATCACCACCAGCTGCAATGACCAAGTCAAAATGGTCTTGAGCCACTCGTTTCGCTTCATCTCGGGCTGAATTAGGTTCTGGGGTCGTCTGAAATGCAGAGGCCTCATAGCCATACCCTTCCAATATATTCAATACTTCTCCGACATTTTTTTTCATGATTTCTTGTCCAGAAGTGGGATTATAGATTAAACGTGCACGTTTTTTTGTCTTTTCCATAAAATACCTCGACATCCATTATAAACCTGCTAACCATTCCTCATCACGAATGGTAATGCCCAAACTTTGTGCTTTGTCCAATTTTGAGCCTGCCTCAGCCCCAGCAATCACAAGGTCTGTCTTTTTAGACACACTACCAGTTACTTTTGCTCCCAATGCTTGCAATTTTTCCTTGGCTTCATTGCGAGTGAAATGCTCCAATTTTCCAGTCAATACGACGGTCAAGCCTGACAATTGGGCATCAGCGGACGCTTTTTGACCTAGATAAGCAAAATTAACCGCAACTGTTCGCAATTCTGCCAGCAAGGTCTGGGCTTCTTCTTTTGCAAAATAGCTGTGTAGAGAATTAGCGATGACATTTCCAATGCCATCAATGTTAGCAATCGCATCCACGGGTGCTTGCTCTAACGCATCAATCGTTTCAAAAACTTCTAATAATTGGCGGCTAACCTTAGCTCCCACATGACGAATTCCCAAGCCAAACAACAATTTATCCGCAGAATTAGCCTTGGAAACCTGAATAGCCTGATAGAGTTTTTCTGCTGATTTTTCCTTGACACCATCCAAAGTCAGCAAATCCGCCACGCTCAACTGGTAAATATCCGCCACATCATGAACCAAATTGGCCTCGAAAAGTTTTTTGACCATTGACGGTCCTAAACCAGTAATGTTCATGGCATGACGGCTAGCAAAATGGGTCAAACGCTCTTGAATTTGGCTTGGACAAAGTGGGTTGATGCAACGCAGAGCCACTTCATCCTCATAATGAATCAACTCGCTACCGCAAGATGGGCACTGTGTCGGAATTGGCATCGGTACTTGCTGGTCGCGTTTACTTTCAACCACATGAAGCACAGCAGGAATAATGTCCCCAGCCTTGTAAACAATAACCGTATCACCGATACGAATGTCTTTTTCGGCAATGTAGTCCACATTGTGCAAGGTTGCTCGGCTAACGGTCGTCCCTGCCAATTGAACGGGTGTTAAGTTAGCGGTTGGCGTCACTACCCCTGTTCGTCCAACGGTCCAGTCAACGGATAGGATTTCAGCTGCCTTTTCCTCTGCCGGAAATTTATAAGCAATGGCCCAGCGTGGTGCTTTCACTGTGAAACCAAGTTCTTCTTGCATGGCTAGGCTGTTTACCTTGATAACAATCCCGTCAATATCATAAGGCAAACGGTCACGCTCTTCAGCGATGTCTTGGATAAAGGTCCAAATCTCATCCATCGATGACGTGGTGATACGCTTAGTATTCACCGAAAAGCCATAACGCGCCAGCTCATCCAAGACCGCATTTTGTGTGGTCATCTGAGTTGCTCCTACTTCTTGGTACAAGAAAGTAGCCAGTTGGCGCTTAGCAACAACTGCCGTATTTAACTGACGCAGAGTACCCGCCGCTGCATTTCTAGGATTGGCAAATTCAGTCTGTCCATTTTCACGACGTTCTTCGTTGATTTTGTCAAAGGATTGTTTGGGAAGGTAAGCCTCACCACGCACAGTAATCGTGAGCGGTTCTTTCAAACGGTGGGGAATATCCTTGATGCGTTTGACATTTTCAGTGATATTTTCGCCAACCGAACCATCGCCACGAGTCGCCCCCACTTGCAAGACACCGTCGACATAAACCAGCGAAATAGACAAGCCATCAATTTTCAACTCAGCCATGTAAGAGGCATTTGGAAATTCTGATTTGACACGGCGGTCAAAGTCGTCCAATTCTTCACGTGAAAAGGCATCTTGTAGGCTATATAGAGGAACTTGGTGTTGGTACTTTTCAAAACCCTCTAAAATAAGCCCACCGACTTCTTGTGTTGGGCTATTGGGTAAAATCCACTCTGGATGTGCTTTTTCAAGGTCAACTAATTCACGGTAAAGGACGTCATATTCACTATCTGACACCGTTGGTTTATCGTCTGTATAATACTCTTTTCGGTATTGGTTGAGTAGGTCAACCAGGTTTTGAATACGCTTTTTCATACTATTATTTTAACATATATTGTCAAAAAGTCTTACTAAAAGTTTAGGAATTCTTAACAAAAAGGAAACGAAAAAAGCCTTCTTCAAAAGAAAGCTTTGCCTTATGCTTAAGCACTGAGATTGATGCGCTTGCTTAATCGGTCCATGATCAGAGAACCGATAAGCAAGGATGCCAATTCTCCCATAGCTGTGGTGAACCAAGTCAACCAGAAAGGTGCACCAAAGAAATGCAATTCTAATGCGACTGTGAACATAGACGCTGAAAAGAAAAACGAAAAATAAAAGAAAGCCTTATTAAACAAGCCATTAAATAGATATTGGTCCTTGTAGCGGTCAAAGAGCATAACACCCAAGCTTACAAAAACAAGCGTTGATAAACCTCCGACGACAACATCAATCAAACCAAAACTGTAAAAATTGGCAATCATACAACCCAGTGTCAAACCAATAATATACTTACGATTGTAAAAAGCCATAAAATTCAACATTTCTGATACACGAAATTGGTAGGCACCGTAGGAAATGGCATTTAAAGGCGGTGTTATCGTTAAAACAACATACAAAGCAGCCACAAAAGCCACTTGAGCAAGGTCACGAACAGTCAATGATTTCATAACTTTCTCCTTTAACGTCAGAGTTTTACACTCCACGTCTTTAATATGCTTGACGAAAGGGAAATAAGCGTCAAGGGTCGTTTGCACAACATTTTAAAGTATAGCACAAATACCAAAAATTTGATATAGTAGTTCTATGAAAAAATTAATCTCTAACGAAGTTTTTAAATACTTGTTTTTCGGTGTCTTGACAACCCTTGTTTACATGGTAACTCGGGTAGCCTTTTTCTCACTCACCCAATCAGCGACCTTTTCAGCCGTTGTCGCTAACATTGTTGCCATTATTTTTGCCTTTGTGACCAATGATTATTTTGTTTTTAACCAAGTTCGCACGGGCTGGTTCAGACGTTTGGTCAAATTTTTCATGGCTCGCTTGGCAACCCTTGTGTTGGACTTGGCTTTGGCTTACCTTCTCGTTACCAAATACCCACAAATTATCGGACAATTCGTCAACGATAACATCGCCATGGTCAACATGGTGGAAACCATCTTCTCGCAAGTGCTTATCATCGTCCTAAACTACGTGCTCAGTAAGTTACTTGTTTTCCGAGATAATCAATAAAAGCTACCATTCTCTTAAAATGATAGCTTTTTTACTTGTCTTTTTTATCTGATGGGGTGTTCTTTTTTCGGCGGTTTAAAATGGATAAGATATCCCCACGTCTGCTTTCCATCTTGCCTTGACTCAGCTCTTGATAAGTGGCATTGAAAACAGCCCCCAAAATCAAAATGCGTGCCAAAAAGATGAACCACATCATCAAACCAAAAATCATAATCGACCCGAAAACTTTAAGGTCAACCATGCGTTCAAAAGTCCTCAAAACATACTGACTAAATAAATTATTCAGGAAAACAAGAACAATAGAGGTCAGAGCGGTTCCTGGCAAAATGAAGCGGAAACACCGAATTTTAACATTGGGCAAAATGAAATACAAAATCATAATGCCAGACACAATGGTCAGCACCGTGACGGGTTGTGCTAGGCTCAAAAGCATTTTTACCAGTGTGTCATCTAAAGGATGATGACGGCTGATGAGTTGCAAAATAGCTTTTGAAAAGGATGAAAAAATCAGCACAAAGGTCAAGAGGAACAAAATGAGCAGACCAGCTAAAATGCCAATCAAACGCCCCACCACAAAATCCCTGTGTTGTGATACACCATAAGCCTTATTGATGGCTTTTTGCAGTGATGTTAGTGATTTGGACATGGTCCAAAAGGCCGTCAAAGTCGCCACTCCCAAAATACCGCCAGATGGGTTTGAAAAAATATCCGTGGTAATGGCAGAAACCGTTGGATAGATATTGGTTGGCAAATTTTTCTCCATAAACGACAATAAGACTGAGATGTCTAAATTGAGATAGGGAAAGATATTTGCAGCAATCACAATCAAGGGAAAAGCTGTCAACATGAGGTAGTAAGCAACTGCGACAGCCGATAAATCCATCTCTGCACTTTGATAATGTTTGACATAAACTTGTAATGGCTGCCACTGCAATTTAGACAACAAAGCATCTAATCGTTGTTGCTTACGCTCCATGCTTAATACGTTCTTTCTTCTCCTTGGCTAGTTAGGATAACTGGACCATCTTTGGTAATCACAAATTGGTGTTCGTATTGGCATGACAAGCCGCCATCTAGGGTTTTGTGAGCCCAGCCAGTTTTTATATCCGTATCAATTTCCCAAGTGCCTGTGTTAATCATTGGTTCAATGGTCAAGACCATGCCTTCACGCAAGCGAAGCCCACGACCAGCCTTACCATAATGAGGCACCATTGGTTCTTCGTGCATAGTTGGACCAACACCGTGACCAACTAAATCACGAACCACACCGTAACCACGGCTTTCAGCGTATTCTTGAATGGCTGCACCGATATCACCGATACGATTGCCGACAACCGCTTTTTCAATACCGATATAAAGGCATTCTCTGGTAACGTCCATCAAGTTTTTAACTTCTTCTGAAACATTTCCAACTGCATAAGCCCAGCAAGAATCCGCCAAACCACCTGAGTAAGATTGGGTATATTTTTTCACTTGAGCAACATTGTCAAAGTCCAATTTTGACACGTCCACAACAGATTTATCAAGCGGTTCACTCAAAACCATATCAACTTTAAGCAAATCGCCTTCTTTTAAAATGTAGTGACGTGGAAAAGCGTGAGCCACTTCATCATTTAAACCACAACAAGTGGCATAGGGGTAGTCCATTACAGAACCATCCACCCCAATTTGAAGGGGCAATACGTTGGCTTCTTTACAGCGACGACGCACATATTCTTCCACTTCCCACATATCCAAGCCTGGTTTGATTAAGTCACGTAAACCAATGTGAACTGAAGCTAGAAAATTACCTGCACAGTCCATAGCTTCAATTTCACGAGTTGATTTTAATGTAATCATATCGTTTGTACTCCCTTTTCATCGTTCAAAATTAATCAGTATTCATTATACACCGAACTGGTGTAAAGGTCAAAAATAGCCCGTAAGCTCTCAGTTAATTTTCGTTGTCACCAAAGCTTTTGCGACGATTTGATTGTCCAGCAAAATTTCAAAATCAATGACAGAACTATGGCGTTTTTCCGTTATCAATCGTGGGCGAATTTCCAAGCAATCGTCAATTTGCACGGCACGCACAAAATAAAGCATGAGCTGCTCCATGACAATGTTTTTTGGGTATTTCTTGGTCAATACCCGCACGCTAATGTCTTTGAGAAATTCGGTCAAAATGCCTTGTGAAAAATTACCCGAGCTATCAATCATGGTTGGTTCCACAGTGAAACGATAAACATCATCTTTTTGATGCAAACTAGCCAACAGCTGCTCGCTGTAAGTGTGAAGGTGAGAATGTTGGAGGTTGGGGAGGTTTTCGACCACCTGACGTCTGGTGATGACACCCAACAAGGTCAAATCTTCCGCCACAACAGGCAACATATTCAAATCTTCAAAAATCATTTTTTGGCTAATATTGGCAAGACTGGCTTGCGGTTTTGCCACAATCAAATTGCGGGACATGATGCTTTTGATGGGCGTTGCATTTTCCTTGCCCAAGACATCTAGCATACTGACCACCCCAATGACCACGTTTTTGTCATTGATGACAGGAAAACGGACATTACGCGTCTGCTTAATCATGTCATTAAATTCGCCAATGGTATCGCCTTCTCGCAAGAAACCGTAATCGTATTTCTTTTGGTAAAATTGCTCAACGGTCGTCAAATCGCGTTTGATTTGCAAATTAGACAAGGCGTGATTGATAATGGTTGCCACGGTAAAGGTGTCATAATGGGACACCATGACAGGAATGGCCAATTCATCTGCCAAGCAAAGCACATTTTCTGAAACGGGCAAGCCACCTGTCACCAAAATGGCATTTTGCTTTTCTAGCGCCAGCAATTGAATATTTTCTCGGTCCCCAACAATCAAAAGCCCGCCTTTGACGAGGTAGTGCAAAACATTGTCACGGGTCATGGCACCAATCGTAAATTTGCTAAATTCACGGTGCAGGCCTGATTTTCCTGCCAAAACTTCCGAATCCGTGATGCGAGCAATTTCAGCATAGGTGAGGCGTTCAATACGAACGGTTGATTTTTTCTCAATGCGCACAGTACCGCTGCGTGGCTTGGTTTCCACGATGCCACGATTTTCAGCTTCTTTTATGGCACGGTAGGCAGTTCCATCGCTCACGTTAAGGTGATTGGAGATGCTGCGTACGCTAACGCGTTTCCCAACAGGAAGATTTTCCAAGTATTCCAATATTTGTTGATGCTTACTCATAACGGTAATCCCTCCTGTTCAATTGATAATCCACATAATCCCGCATTTTATGAGTGTAACGGTCGCTCCCTTTAAATCGCCTTTTTAAACAAAAACCTGATTTTTCCGCCACTTTTTGGCTGGCAATATTTTCCTTATGTGCCACAATGCGCAAACCTTGCAGCCCCAATTCTTGAAAGCTCAAAAAGCAAAGCGTTTTTAAACACTCAGTCATCAGACCCTGTCCCCAAAAATCGCGGTGCAAAAAATAGCCAATTTCAGTCGTCGCACGGCGGCTGTCCAATTTTTCAAAGCGAATGCAACCAATCATCTTGCCGCTCACCTTGTCCTCAATTGCCCAAACCCCAAGCGGCTCTTTCATAAAATAGTGAACCATGACGTAATCACTTTCGGCTTGAGCCTGACAACTTGGAAAAATAAAACGCAAATTGTCAGCATCCTGACAAATATCAAAAAAATCCAAGCGGTCTGAAAAAGCAAAAGGGCGTAAGCGGGTACGGTCGGTTTCAAACGAAGCGTACCGCCCTAATTGTGTCCAAATATCCATGTCCCTATTATAACACACCTTCTTTTTAACTAATCAAAAAGAGGCTAACT
>NZ_DEQF01000015.1:0-3264 GCF_002360305.1 Streptococcus sp. UBA3373
ACTAATCTTAGTATGTTTTTGATTGATAGAACTGATAGTAAGCGACTAATTGAAAATGAAATTCATGATGGATATTGAACTACTATTATATGAAAGAAAAGATATGACAAGAAAGAATTCGCCATTTACGACTAAAAAAACAACAATTAACGACTTAGGCGGTTATTTCTTCTCAAAGTAGGATATACTGAAATTATTCATGGCCATGACAATAACTAAAGAAACGGAGATGATCCAGATGGTAAAAACGTTAGAACAATTTGAAACATTGACCTCTGAACAGCTAGCAACTATTGAAGATGGTGGTAAAGGGATTTGTAAACCCGTGTATACTGGAGCTAACGGATATTCATGCCGTTATAGTAATGGTGAATGGGGCTATGTGGTCACTAAAGGAAACTTTCAAGCGGCAACTGATGTAATTGCGACAGGGTGGGTATCCTCTCTAGGTGGTGCGTATGGCTATGCGACGAGTTGGGGAAGACGACCATGATGTTTTCTAAACGACGAAAAAGAAAGCGTAGTACTTTTTATCATCAGATAGAGCTCGTTTATAATAATCCTAGTTTGAAGATTAGCAAAGATCTTCGCAAAGCTCTTTTAGAGAGCGCTTTAGGACTTGAAAAAGGAGACCGAATAGCTTATTTAGCCTATCGATTATATCCATTTGTTTGTGATGAGATATTGAATCAAAAAGCTAATCGTAATGATGAGTTAATCGTTTTACAAAAATATTTAGAAAGAACTCGTTGGAAATACTACTGGGGTGTTGTTTTAAGCATGGCATTTGCTCGTCAGTAGCATCACCCTAGCCATTGCATGCAATGCTATCTACGATTATTAGCTAAGGTTACTTGTTTTATAATACATTGGTTATAAGCGTTAGTCTGAAGGTCTAGCGCTTCTTTATAGCATAGGATATTATTGCTGGTTTAGTTAAAAAGGCTTTACAAGTCCTTTTTTTTATGTTAGAATGTACTCTGTGTGAAATAATAGCAGGAGAGTATGAAGCTCGTCAACAGTTGGCTCTTCTACAGTTTTTCTTCAATAGAAAAGCTCCTAGAAGTCGGAAAAAGTAATCTTGGCTGTTTAGATGAAAGTCACCTGCACGAATCAGGATTCTCTAATTTGTTATTTCCTACAAAATTTTTATTTTATAGGAGGACATTTTTAATGTCACGTTATACTGGTCCATCATGGAAACAATCTCGTCGCCTTGGCTTGTCACTTACAGGTACAGGTAAAGAATTAGCACGTCGTAACTACGTGCCAGGTCAACACGGTCCAAACAACCGTAGCAAATTGTCTGAATACGGTTTGCAATTGGCTGAAAAACAAAAACTTCGTTTTACTTACGGTCTAGGTGAAAAACAATTCCGTAACTTGTTCGTACAAGCTACTAAAGTAAAAGGTGGAACTCTTGGTTTCAACTTCATGGTTCTTCTTGAACGTCGTCTTGACAACGTTGTTTACCGTTTAGGTCTTGCAACTACTCGTCGTCAAGCTCGTCAATTCGTTAACCACGGTCACATCCTTGTTGACGGTAAACGTGTTGATATCCCTTCATACCGCGTAACTCCAGGTCAAGTGATCTCAGTTCGTGAAAAATCAGCTAAAGTACCAGCTATCCTTGAAGCTGTTGAAGCTACTCTTGGACGTCCAGCATTCGTATCATTCGACGCTGAAAAACTTGAAGGAACACTTACTCGTCTTCCAGAACGTGATGAAATCAACCCAGAAATCAACGAAGCACTTATCGTTGAATTCTACAACAAAATGCTTTAATTTTAAAAGAAGTATTGAAAAAGCCCTTTGTTGGGCTTTTTTGTTTGCAGAAAAAAGCCGTCAGATAGTTATCTAACGGTTAATGTTACATTGGGAGTAATTTGAGCACGAGGTTGGTCATTTGACGTGGTGATTCTTTTTTTCCGTTGGTTATCCAGGCTTGACATAATCCGAAAAAGGCAGAAGCCAGATAAATACTGCTGTATTCTGCTTCGACTGGGGTTAATTTCTCACGTTTGAAACGGCGTTGGAAATCGGTGTTGATAAATAATCTCACCTTGTTCACAATAAAGGTTTGAAATTCTCGTGTTCCATTTGCTGAGATGAGGGCAGACAGTAATTGCTCCCGTTTTAGAAATTCAAAAATCTCCAGAAAAGCAGCCTCTTTATCCCCAACGTGTTTTTCAAAAATGTACTCAATTTGATTAAATAAGGTTTGCTGGCAGGAATCAATCAACTCAAATTTATCCTTATAATGAGTGTAAAAGCTAGAACGACTAATGCCAGCTTCTTTGGCTAACTTTGTTGTTGTGATGTCATCAAAACTTTTGGTCTTTAGCAGGGTAACCATGGCGTTTTGAATAGCCTTTTTAGTGTTTGCTCTTCGATTGTCAGTTGTCATAGTCCTACTTTTTGAACATTTTTAGAATATGTGTCAAAAAACTCCTCCGTTAAACTTGAAATAATCTCGTAGATAAGTATAATGTATTATATCACAAATTTGGACAATGTGTATAAAATAGGAGACAATATGTTAGAAGAATTAAAAGCTCTTATAAAGACACCAAGGCTTTGGGTAACCATGATCGGTGTTGCCCTCATACCTTCTCTTTATAACCTCTCTTTTTTAGGTTCTATGTGGAATCCTTATGGTCGATTAGATGACTTGCCTGTTGCGGTGGTCAATCACGATAAGCCTGCAACATTGAACGATAAGAAAATTGCTATTGGCGACAACATGGTGGACAGTATGTCCAAAAATAAAGCGTTGGATTACCATTTTGTTAGTGAGGAAAAAGCTGAAAAAGGATTACAAGATGGTGACTATTATATGGTCATTGATTTGCCAGAAGACCTTTCAGAAAAAGCATCAACACTCTTGACAGATGATCCAGAGCAATTAACTATTCCTTATCAAACAACTGCTGGGCGTAGTTTTGTCGCTTCTAAAATGTCAGAAACAGCTATGAGTAAGCTAAAAGCAACAGTTTCTGAAAACATTACAGAAACTTACACAAAAGCTGTTTTCAAGAGTATGAAAAGCTTGCAAGGTGGTTTGAAAGAAGCTAGCTCTGGTGGCGATAAGCTTCTATCAGGTAGCCAGAAATTGCAGGAAGGTAGTCAAACGATTACGGATAATTTGAATGTGGCTGCTTCTGGTAGTCAGGCTTTGGCTGACGGAGCATCAACGCTTTCAAGTGGTTTGACGACTTACACGAATGGTGTTGGTCAATTATCAGGCGGAATTGGTACTCTTTC
>NZ_DEQF01000015.1:3361-7414 GCF_002360305.1 Streptococcus sp. UBA3373
AGCGGCTTGAATACTTACACCAACGGTGTATCGCAATTAGCTTCAGGCACAACAAGCTTATCATCAGGTATCAATGCTTATGTTGATGGTGTCAACCAATTGTCAAGTGGTTTGAATGAATTAAATGGCAAATCACAAGACTTAACAAATGGTATTGCACAACTGCAATCAAACAGCAGCTCATACTTGCAACAATTGTTGTCAGGTGCAACTGAATTAAACAATGGTTTACAGAGTTTACAATCTCAAGTTAACGGCATATCTATCCCTGATGTGTCACAATTGCAATCTAGTCTAAGCTCACTAAGCCAACTTAGTCAGCAATTGTCAACAATGAGCAGCGCTATTTCATCTATCAATCGTTCTGATTTGGCAGCTGTTCAAGCAACGTCAGCTTATCAAAGTTTGAGTACTGAACGCCAAGCAGAAATCGAAGCAGCTATTTCTAATAGTTCTGGTGCAGCAACTGCTAATCAGTTAACGTCACAAATTTCAGCAATTCAATCTCAATTGAGTTCGCTTCAATCCCTATCAAGTCAATTAGCAAATCTATCAACACTGTTGAATAACGTTTCAGCCTTGCAATCAGGAGTTGCTTTAGCAAGTGGTGGCAGTCAACAACTTGTCAATGGCTTGACAGACTTCAAGTCAGGTTTAGAAGCAGAAACAGGTATTCCTCAGTTAGTTGATGGTATTTCTCAATACACAGCAGCTGTTTCTCAATTGACAGATGGTGCTAATGCGATTGTCGCGAAAAACGATCAATTAACTGGCGGTGCGTCACAATTGCAATCCGGTGCAGAACAATTAGCTTCTAACAATGATGCTTTAACAAGTGGCGCAGCGAAATTGCAATCCGGTGCTAGTCAATTGGTATCAAACAATGGTCAAATCACTGGTGGTGTAGCAAAATTACAATCTGGAGCAGATCAACTAGTTGCTAACAATGGTCAAATCACTGGTGGTGTAGCAAAATTACAATCCGGCGCCGACCAATTAGTTGCTAACAACGGCAAATTGACAAGTGGTGTCGACCAATTGCAATCCGGCGCTGAACAATTAGCTTCTGGTGCTGGTCAATTGGCAGCAGGTAGTGAAACCTTGACAACTGGTTTAGGAACCTTGACAGACGGTATCTCAACCTTGTCTTCATCACTTTCTAAAGCAAGCAAACAATTGTCAGTTGTTTCTGTTAAGAATAAAAATGCTAAATTAGTTTCTGACCCTGTCACAACAAAACGCAAAGATATTGACACCGTTAAAAATAATGGTATTGGTATGGCACCATACATGATTGCCGTATCTCTAATGGTTGTGGCACTTTCAACCAACGTTATCTTCGCAAGCTCTCTATCAGGTCTTCCAGTTAAAAACCGTTGGGAATGGGCTAAACAAAAAATCTTTATCAATGGTTTGATTTCAACAGCTGGTTCATTGATTCTATATGGAGCTATTCAATTCCTTGGTTTTGAAGCCAATTACGAATGGCGTACCATCTTTGTTATTTTATTAGGTGGTTGGACGCTCATGGCTCTTGTAACGGCGCTTATCGGTTGGAACCGTCGTTATGGCTCATTTATTTCTTTGATTATTTTGGTTCTTCAATTAGGTTCTGCCGGTGGTTCTTACCCAATTGAATTGAGTCCAAAATTCTTCCAAGTTATTCACCCTTACTTACCGATGTCTTACATTGTAACTGCCTTGCGTGAAACCATTTCAATGACAGGCTCTATCGGTCAAGAAGTTGGTGTCTTAGTCGGTTTCTTAATCGCCTTCATGATTATGGGACTGATCATTTACAAACAACCAAAAGCAGAGGCCTAAGAGGGTTTACCTCTGCTTTTTTTGTGGGCAGATTATTTGAAAAATGTCAGAAAATTTTATATAATGAATTCATTATGATTAACGAATTGGGGAGATTATGTCACTTATCACACTTATTTTATCGGTTTTAGTTGCCTTAGAGCATTTTTACATCATGTATCTTGAAACCTTTGCGACACAATCAGATGCGACCAGCCGTGTCTTTAATATGTCAAAAGAAGAGTTGCAACGGACTTCAGTTACCAATCTTTTTAAAAACCAAGGGGTTTATAACGGAATGATTGGTGTTTTCTTGCTTTACGGTGTCTTTACAAGCAATACAACTGTAGTTACTATCTTTTTACTAAATGTCATCTTAGTAGCCCTTTACGGTAGCTTAACAGCTGACCGCAAGATTATCTTAAAACAAGGTGGTCCTGCTATTTTGGCATTATTGACGCTCTTATTTTAAGACAAAAAAAGCATCGCTTAAACGATGCTTTTTGCGTTTATTGAATGGTGATGTCACCGGCTTTGTTGTCAATAGTTAATGTATTTTGGCTAGATGTGTTTAAATCTGAAGCGATGTCTGCATCTCCTAAAAAGTAAGATGGATTAATCTTCAAATCTTTGTCTGCCAGTGTAATATCGACATCTCCAGCTGTTGAGGTGATGCTATTGTCCTCACCCTTGAAAGTCGCATGTTCAGCTGAGAAATCTCCCATGCGGAGTTTGAAAGAAGTATTAGTGATTTGACTATTGTCGCAATCAAGGTCACAAGTTGTAACGGTAAAATCAAACTGATTTAATTGGCTGTGCTCAATATCGACATCTCCAGCTGTCAATGTAACAGTTCCAGCATTGATGTGAGCATTATACATGGTCAAATCCCCAGCTTTGACATCTAATTTGGCATTATCAAGCGAAAGGTTGTTAATGTCTAAATCCCCTGCCTTGAGATTGGCTTGGAGGGAGGTGAGGTTGGTATTTTGCGGCACGGTGATGACAATGGTGTGTGAATTCTCAATGATACCTGATTTTGCTAGATTGATTAAATCTCTGAGACTAAAGAAATGGATCTCAGTATTTTCCCCTTGGCTCAAATGTCCTGTTTGTTTGACCGTTAATGTATCATCCTTAACCTCATAGTTGACAGAAGTTTTGCTATTGTCTGAGTAAGAAATAAAAGGTTTGTCCACGTTTTCCTTAGCAACTACCACATCAAAAGCAGAGCTATCGATAGTTACTTTGCTAAAGGTGTCAAGGCTTACTTTGTGATAACGAGTTGTGCTTAAAGTTTCTACATTTTTCTCCAAATCAGCTAGTCCACCAGTCTCAAATCCATATCCTGCAAGTGCTGCACCAATTAAGGTCGCTCCAATCCCAAATCCTAAAATAATCTTTGTCCACGATTTCATCATTTTCTCCCTTTATTTACTGTTTTTTGTGCCAAATGAACAATGCTGCGCCCAGCCATTCTAAAGACTGCTCCAGCTGCTAAAATGGCTAATAATGACAAGCCAAGTGATAGTAAGCCTAAGCCAAAACCAAGTGCTGTTGCTGAGTAAGAAACACTGAGGTAAGACCAGCTGTCAAAGAGCATATAAAATCCTGAAATAATAAAAGCAACTGCAAGCGCAAGTACTGTTGCAATAAGAGCAACCCCCAAGGCTAAAATAGTAATGAGAACCCCAAAAATGAGAAGGGCAAGCGGTAGAGCAACAGGTGTTGCTAGTACAGCTAAACTAGCAATCCAAACCATTGTTCCCCATTTTTTAGGCGTTTCAGTAGCATCTGCATCAATGATTTTCTCATCAAGCAAACGGCTGATAATATCACGAGCAGCCTCTTTTGGAGTCCCCAATTCGGCAATCACTGCCTCCTCATTTTCTGGGCCAGCCTCGTCAAAATATTCCCTAAAATAGTCCATCGCCTCTTGGTAGTCATCCTTTGGCAATTTCCGTAGATACCGATCTAATTTAGCTAAATACTCAACTTTCGTCATCCTCTAATCTCCCTTCAATAATCTCGTCAACCTTTTCCTGATAAAGTTTCCACTCCGTTTTCAAAAAAGCCAATTGCTCCTTGCCACTGTCAGTAATGGCATAGTACTTGCGTTTACGTCCTTGATATTCTTGTTGATAAGTGCTTAAGTAACCCGCTTTTTCCAATTTTTTTAAAATCGGGTACAAAGTGGATTCTTTGATATTTGCCAGCTTTTTAATCGTGTGACTAATGGCATACCCATAA
>NZ_DEQF01000014.1:0-7488 GCF_002360305.1 Streptococcus sp. UBA3373
AATGGCTCAAAATCCCAGCCAATATCTTCTACAACACGTCTATTCCAACGACAGTTATCATTCTCAAAAAAAACCGCACCACAAAAGATGTCTTCTTCATCGACGCTTCAAAAGAATTTGACAAGGGTAAAAACCAAAACGTCATGACTGACGAGCACATCGCCAAAATCTTGGCTGCCTATCAAGACCGCCAAGACATCGATAAATTTGCGCATTTGGCAAACTTTGATGAAATTGTTGAAAATGACTATAACCTAAACATCCCACGTTACGTGGATACCTTTTAAGAAGAGCCTGTGATCCCACTACCTGATTTGGCAGACCAATTGGCAGATACCGACAAACAAATCGCTGAAACCACAGCAAAATTAGAAAGCATGCTCACGCAATTAGTAGGGACAAACCCTGATGCCCAAAACGAATTGGCTGACTTTTTAGCAAAATGGTAACAAATAAATACTAGGTTTTTGACCTAGTATTTTTTGGCTTTCGGGATTTGGGGTTTCCTTTGGCCTATCTTGTGCTATAATAGTATGTTATAAAAGAGAGGATTTTTTATGACAAATACCATTGATTTGGCGAAACCTGTCGCCGAAATCATACAAGAACACCCTGAAGTCAAGGAGATTTTGGTGGGTTTGGGGCTCAAACCCTTGGCCAATCCAGCCATGCTGCACACGGTAGGCAAGGTTACATCCTTGAAAGCAGGAGCAAAACTAACAGGCATTTCCCTAGAAGATATTGAGCGCACGCTCATATTTCACGGCTATGATGTAATCGGAGGTGACCATGACTGACAAGCGAATCGACGTGTTAAAAGACATTCTCTTGCGTTTGCATGACGGTGCGGATGCGGCTTCGGTGCAAGAGGACTTCAACCAGCATTTTACAGGCGTTTCGGCCCTTGAAATTTCCATGATGGAGCATGAGCTCATGGGGTCTGATACGGGCATTACTTTTGAGGATGTCATGGGGCTTTGCAATGTCCACGCCAATCTCTTTAAGGGAGCTATTTCAGATGTGGAGGCGCCTGACGCTGAGCAAGAAGGCCACCCTGTTTATCTCTTTAAGCAGGAAAACCTCGCCTTGCGAGCTGCCATGTTGCGCATTCGCCGCATCATTGAAAACTATGAAAAGCCTGAAAATGAGCCTTACCGTTTGGATTTGTTGAACGGTTTGCGCCATCAGATGAGCCTTCTTGGGCAATTTGATCGCCATTATACTCGCAAGGAAAAACTCTTCTTTCCAGTTATGGAGCGCTATGGGCATGACGCCCCACCAAAAGTCATGTGGGGTGTTGACGATGACATTCGTGATTTGTTCAAAACCACCCAAGCCAAACTCGACCAATTACCAAACATCAGCATTGACCAAGTTTCTGCAGCTTTTGAAGCCTTCGCCAAAGAATTTGAGGAAATGATTTTCAAAGAAGAGGCGATTTTACTGATGATTTTGTTGGAAACCTTGACGCAGGATGACTGGCTGGCCATTGCTAAGGAAAGTGATGCTTATGGCTATGCCATCATCAAGCCAACTGCGGTGTGGCAACCATACCGTGAAGTCTTTGACACACCAAAAGATCTTCAAGAAGAAACTGACAACAAAGAATCTCTTGTGGCAGAGGACCTTTCAGACACTGAACAAGTGACGCGTGTGATTGATACGCCTGAGGGACAATTGACCATTCAATTCACTCCTAAAAAGGACAAGGCAGCTGTGGACCGCACCACGACACAAGCCTTTGGCAATGGTTATTTGTCTGTTGAACAAGCCGATTTGATTCTCAATCATTTGCCGATGGAGATTACTTTTGTCAATAAGGACGATATTTTCCAGTATTACAATGACAACACTGAGCCTGAAAACATGATTTTCAAGCGCACGCCAAGCCAAATTGGTCGTCATGTGGAACTGTGTCACCCACCTCGTGTGCTGGAAAAGGTCAAAAAGATTTTCAGTCTCTTGCGCTCAGGTGAGCGTAACAAGGTGACTATGTGGTACAAGTCTGAGCGTTCAGGAAAATTTATTTATGTGACCTATGCTGCTGTCCGTGATCGAAAAGGCGATTTTCAAGGGGTGCTAGAATATGTCCAAGACATTCAAGTCTTTCGTGACCTAGATGGTGATGCTAGTCGTAACATTTAGTTTATAACACCCAAAAGGCAAGATCGACAGCTGGCCTACTGAGTTGCGGACTTGTCTTTTCTATGTAAAAAACGGTATAATAGAAGTTATGGTTAATGGAATTATCAATTTGAAGAAAGAGGCTGGCATGACCAGTCACGATGCCGTTTTTAAGTTACGGAAATTATTACACGAGAAAAAAATTGGGCATGGTGGCACGCTTGACCCTGATGTGGTCGGTGTTTTGCCTATTGCCGTTGGCAAGGCCACGCGTGTTATTGAATACATGACCGAGGCTGGTAAGGTCTATCGTGGGCAAATTTGTCTTGGTTTTTCGACCACGACAGAGGACGCCAGTGGCGAGGTGGTGGAGAGAACACCTGTGTCTGCTGATTTAAGTCCTGAGCAGGTGGATGAGGCTATGGCAGGCATGGTGGGGGATATCAATCAGACACCGCCCATGTATTCTGCCGTTAAGGTCAACGGACGTCGTTTGTACGAATACGCGCGTGCGGGCGAAGAAGTGGAGCGCCCACACCGTCAGGTCAGCATTTACGATTTCAGGCGCACCAGCTCCTTGACCTTCAAGGATGATTGTTGTTATTTTGATTTTGAAGTGGCATGTAGCAAAGGTACCTATATCCGCACTTTGTCCGTGGATTTAGGGAAATCGCTGGGCTACGCCAGTCACATGTCCTTCTTGGAACGTCAAGCTTCAGCAGGATTGCAGTTGGATGACGCCTTGACTTTAGCAGAAATTGCGGAGAAATGTCAGGTAGACGATTGGTCTTTCTTGTTGCCGATTGAGTATGGTGTCATGGATTTGCCACGTGTGGATTTGACAGACGAGGAGGCCAAAGAGCTATCATTTGGCCGTAAAATTCCGCTAGAGCGCACGGATTCTCGATTGGCAGGCTTTTACCAAGACAAGCTAATTGCGATTCTTGAGCCTCGTGAGGACCTATACAAACCACGCAAAGTGTTTATGTGAGATAAAGACAAATGAACATCTATGAATTAAACGATTATAAAGACATCACAACAAGCCAAGATGCGGTGTTGGTTTTGGGCTATTTTGATGGGCTTCATCTTGGTCACAAAGCCCTTTTTGACCGTGCTAAAATCATTGCTAAGGAAGATAATCTAGACGTCACAGTCTTGACCTTCAATGCGTCGCCACGATTGGCATTGAGCCGATATAGTCCGGATTTACTCTGTCAATTGACCTCTCCTGAGCTTCGTTATGACAAATTTGCGGCTTACGGTGTGGATAATTTGTACTTGACAGACTTCACGTCCTCATTTGCCAAATTGTCGTCGGATGCTTTTTTAAACTTGTTTGTCAAACCCTTGCGAGCAAAGGCCATTGTCGTTGGTTTTGATTACCGTTTTGGACATGACCGCAAAAGTGCCAGCGATTTAGCGCAGCAGTTTGACGGAGAAGTGGTGATTGTGCCAGAAGTGACGGACAAGGGCGAAAAAATCAGTTCCACTCGTATTCGTCATTTGCTGGAAACTGGGCAAGTCAAGGAAGCTAATCGTTTGTTAGGGTATGACTTTCAAACTAACGGTTTAGTTGTTCATGGCGATGCGCGTGGGCGTACCATCGGTTTCCCAACGGCAAATCTGATTCCTCAAGACAGGGTTCTGTTGCCTCAATATGGGGTTTACGTCACAGACGCCATTGTACGTGGCAAACGCTATCGTTCCATGACCAGCATTGGTAAAAATATCACTTTTGGCGGCACAGAATTACGTCTTGAAGTCAACATTTTTGATTTCAATAGTGATATCTACGGTGAGCACATCGACGTCATTTGGTTGGAGAAGATTAGGGATATGGTCAATTTCTCAAGCATGAAAGCCCTAACAACTCAGTTGCATCAAGATAAAGCCTTTTCGTTAAAATTGTGAAAAAATGGGTTTGTTTTTAGAAAAAAGATAGTCAATTATGGATTTTTTTAGTATAATATAAGCAAGTATATGGGGGGAGCGCTTATATGATTACGTTATTTTTATCACCGAGCTGCACCAGTTGCCGAAAAGCTCGTGCTTGGCTCAATGAGCATGACGTGAAATTTCAAGAACACAATATCATCACGAACCCGCTCAGCCACGAAGAATTGATGACCATTTTATCCTTAACAGAAAATGGTACAGAAGACATTATCTCAACTCGATCAAAAGTTTTTCAAAAGTTAGATCTTGACGTTGATGATCTCTCTGTTTCAGAATTGATTGACTTGATTTCGCAAAATCCAGGTTTGTTGCGTCGTCCGATTATCTTAGACGACCACAAACACATGCAAATTGGATTTAACGAAGACGAAATTCGAGCCTTTTTACCAAAGGATTACCGCAAACAAGAGTTGCGTCAAGCGACGATTCGAGCTGAGATAGACAGTTAAGAAAGGAGTAGCTCAAAGAAAGTCTTTAAAAAAACAAAAGTAGTGTCTGATCATAAGCTTATTGCGATGAAAAGACGCTCGTGCGCGTTGGAAAAGACTATTTTGAGGACAAATACTTTATGAAGAATTATAGCTATCCGCTTGATCCATCTTGGAGCACTGATGAAATTGCCTCGGTGCTTTCTTTTTTGAATCGAGTTGAAGACGCTTATGAAAGCAAGGTAGCCATCAAAGATCTCTTAGACAGCTACGCAGCATTTAAAACCGTTGTAAAAAGCAAGGCACAAGAAAAACAAATTGATCGAGCTTTTGAACAAAGCAGCGGTTATTCAACCTACCAAGCGGTGAAACAGGCACGCGCGACAGAGAAAGGATACATTTCTCTTGAAAACTAAATTTAACTTTGCCAAAGAAATCATCCGTGAGGCAGGTGCCTTTGTTAAATCACACATGATTCAAGAACTAGACATTGAAGAAAAGACCCGTTTTGATGATTTAGTGACCAATCTTGACAAGGCAACGCAAGATTTAGTCATTGGTAAAATCAAGCAAGCCTATCCCGATGACCATATCATGGCCGAAGAAAATGGCGTTTATCACCCCGTGTCTGACGGGCATGTGTGGGTTTTGGATCCTATTGACGGCACGGTGAATTTCATTGTTCAACGTGATCATTTTGCCATTATGCTCTCTTATTACGAGGATGGTGTGGGGCAATTTGGCTTGATTTACGATGTCATGGGTGATACGCTATACAGCGGTGGCGGGCAATTCGACGTCTATGCCAACGACAAAAAATTACAGCCCTACCAAGACGTACTATTAAACCGCAGCTTGATTGGTTGCAATGCCATGATGTTTGCGGATGATTATCACGGCATCAAAGAATTGGTTCAGCAAAGCCTTGGCGTGCGCATTTACGGTGGCGCAGGCATTAGCATGGCTTATGTCTTATCAGGGCAATTATTAGCCTATTTTTCACATATTCAGCCGTGGGATTATGCTGCTGCTAAGGTCATGGGGGAAAAATTAGGTTATGTCTTGCTCACTATTGATGGCAAGGAGCCTGATTTCAAGACTCGTCAAAAAGTCATGTTTGTGCCTAAGGCAAAATTAGCAACTATTCAACAATACCTCAAACCATAAGTGAGGATAGATCAGAAAGGGACAGTATGGCAGAAGCAAGTTGCCGCAGTTGGTACGAGGGAGATGCCCTTTTAGAAGCTTATCACGACACTGAATGGTGCAAGGTCACCCACGACGACCAAGCCTTGTTTGAATGGCTGTGCTTGGAGGGCGCTAGTGTAGGCTTGTCATGGAAAACCATTTTGCACAAACGTAGCAACTACTGCAAGGCTTTTCATGACTTTGACATTGACGCTTGTGCCAAGATGACTGACGAAGAACTAGAAAGCTTGTTATCAAATTCTGGTTTGATTCGCCATCACAAGAAAATTTTCAGTATTCGCCAAAATGCGCAAGCCGTCCAAGCCATCCAAGAAAGCTATGGCTCTTTTGACGCTTACCTCTGGCAATTTACCAAAGGACAGATCATGGACCACAAGTGGGAACAGTTGTCTGATATTCCTACCGTGTCAGACTTGTCCCAACAACTCAGTAAGGACATGAAAAAACGTGGCATGGTTTTTGTAGGACCTGTGATTACCTATTCGTTTTTGCAAGCTATCGGCGTGGTTAATGATCACCTAATAAGTTGTCCCTACCGATAATGTGTCAAAACCTAGCTCGGCATGGGGCTAGGTTTTTCACTAGAATCATGTCAGTAATGAAAGGAAAATTAAGATGATAGAGTGGCTCTTGTCACAACATGTGGTTTTGCTCGCCTTTTTAGCAGGGCTCTTTACTTGGGGCTGCACCATTTTGGGGTCTGCCGTGGTCTTCTTTTTCACGCAGGTCAATCGTCGCCTGTTGGATGCGACAATGGGTTTTGCGGCTGGTGTCATGATTGCGGCATCCTTTTGGTCTTTGCTCAATCCTGCCTTGGAGTTTGCCCAAGCAGATTATGGCACAATGGCTTGGTTGCCTGTGGCGATTGGCTTTTTAGTGGGTGGTTTTAGTCTACGTTTGATTGATGTTTTAGTGCCCCACTTGCATTTGGGTATGGACCTTTCTGAAGCAGAAGGCATTCAGCCCAAGAAAAAACTCTCAAAAACCGCCTTGCTCTTTTTGGCCATCACCATCCACAATTTTCCTGAAGGCCTTGCCTTGGGTGTGACCTTTGGTGCCTTGGCTTCTTCTCAGCAGCCGAGCGTCGCAGCTCTTGTGGCGGCGCTTAGCTTGACAGTGGGGATTGGCTTGCAAAATATTCCTGAAGGTGCGGCCTTGTCTATTCCTATCCGAGCAGAAGGGCGCTCTCGCAAATGGGCCTTTTTCGTGGGAGCTATGTCTGCCATCGTTGAGCCAGTTGGTGCTGTTTTGGGTGCTGCCCTTGTTTTGATGATGTTGCAAGTCATTCCCTATGCCCTAGCATTTGCGGCTGGCGCCATGATTTTCGTGGTGGTGGAAGAATTGATTCCAGAGTCGCAGACCAATAGCAATACCGACATTGCCACGATGGGCTTGATGGCAGGCTTTGTTTTGATGATGGTTATGGATGTCGCTTTAGGATAAGCGGCATTTTTTGATAGAAGGGGAGTTGATTGGTTGAAAACGAATTCAAAATACCATACAATAGGAGAAAAAGAAAGAAGGTGATGTGATGGCGATTACCCTTCACTTGTATTACAAAGGTGAGAACGGCAAAGCCAAGCAATTTATGGAAGAAATGGAGCAATCAGGCACGGCAGCAGCGATTCGTGCGGAAAAAGGCAACCTCAAATACGATTATTTCTTCCCAGTTAGTGACCCTGAAACGGTGCTTTTGATTGATAGTTGGGAAAATCAGGCTGCTATTGATGCCCACCACGCCTCACCCATGATGGCAACAGTGATAGCG
>NZ_DEQF01000014.1:7542-56863 GCF_002360305.1 Streptococcus sp. UBA3373
TCAGACGACTACCCAGCAGATGATGTTTTCATTCGCCACTAGTCATTTGCCCTTTTCAAACGGGAAAGTTGATTATTGTCCTCTTATGAGATATGATAGGAGAAAAAGGAGAGAAAAACTATGTCAACATTTGCAGAATATTTCACACCCATCGTGGCTCAAGAAGCTGAGCAATACCTTAAAACAGCGGATGAATTCATCCTTTTCATCGGACGTCCAACGTGTCCTTACTGCCGCCGTTTTGAACCAAAATTGACTCAAGTAGCCAAAGACAATGATTTGACGGTTTATTATTTAAACAGCGAAAATCAAGATTCTATGACACAAGATTTGCGTTTAACTTACAACATTCCAACAGTTCCAGCCCTTGTGGTGGCTAAGTCAGGCAAGGTTCGTGTGGTCTGCGATTCTTCATTATCAGAAGCCGTTATTTTAGACTTCATCAACCAAGACTAAGGGCTCTGTTATGGAAATCAATCATTACGACTACATCGTCATTGGTGCGGGTTCTGGCGGGATTGCTTCAGCCAATCGTGCCGCTATGCACGGTGCCAAGGTTATTTTATTTGAAGGCAAGGACATTGGCGGTACCTGTGTTAATCTAGGCTGCGTGCCTAAAAAAGTCATGTGGTATGGAGCACAGGTTGCTGAAACGCTAAACACCTACGCTGCGGAATATGGTTTTCAGGTCAAGGACACGGCGTTCGATTTTCAAACCCTAAAAGCCAATCGTCAGGCTTATATCGATCGTATTCATGCCTCTTATGAGAGAGGTTTTGACCATAATGGGGTTGAGCGTGTCAAAGCCTACGCTAGCTTTTTAGACGCCCATACGGTTGAAGCAGCTGGCAAATATTACACGGCGCCGCACATTCTCATTGCGACGGGGGGTCATGCCCTTTATCCTGACATTCCAGGGGCAGAATACGGTATGACCTCAGACGGCTTTTTTGCTTTGGATGATGTTCCAAAACGCACGGCTGTTGTCGGCGGTGGTTACATTGCGGTTGAATTGGCTGGGGTGCTTGAGGCACTCGGTTCGAAAACGCATCTCTTCGTTCGCTATGACCGTCCTTTGCGTCGCTTTGATAAAGACATCGTTGTAACACTCGTGGATAATATGGCTAAAAACGGACCGCATCTGCATACGAATGCCATACCAAAAGAAGTCCTCAAAAATGCAGACGGCAGTTTAACCATTGGCTTTGAAAACGGCGAATCTTACACCGTTGATGCTGTGATTTGGGCGATTGGCCGCAAGCCAAATGTCACTGGGTTTGGCATTGAAAAGGCAGGGGTTGCCCTAAATGACAAAGGATTTATCCAAACGGACGCTTACGAGAACACCTCTGTTGAAGGCTTGTATGCCCTTGGCGATGTCAATGGCAAATTGGAATTAACCCCAGTTGCCGTCAAGGCAGGCCGTCAATTATCAGAGCGTTTGTTTAACGGTCAAAGCCATGCTAAGATGGACTACACCAACGTTCCGACGGTTATTTTCAGCCACCCATCTATTGGGGCTATCGGCTACACAGAAGAAGAGGCCATCGCAAGATTTGGCAAGGACGAGATTAAGGTTTACCGTTCAAGCTTCACACCGATGTACACCGCTTTGGGCGACCATCGCCAACCTTGCGTGATGAAATTAGTCACGCTTGGTAAGGACGAAAAAGTTATCGGTTTACATGGTATCGGATATGGGGTCGATGAAATGATTCAAGGCTTTGCCGTCGCTATCAAGATGGGGGCAACCAAGGCCGATTTTGACCAAACCGTAGCCATTCACCCGACAGGCGCAGAAGAATTTGTCACCATGCGTTAGTCAAATAAACAATTCAGAAAGGCAGTTTTCAGCATTCGAAAACCGCCTTTTAAAATGCACAATTTCTCCTATTTTTAAGTTGTAATTAACATGTGAAATTGTTATCATATAAGTATGTTATTACCTGAAACATTTATTGAAAAATACCGACATCTTCTTGGTTCTGAAGCAGATGCTTTTTTGGCGTCGTTTGATGACGAACCCGTCTCAGGATTCCGTGTTAATCCGCTAAAACCCGTGCAAGTCACCTTTAACGATCCTATCCCCAATACACCTTGGGGATATTATGGCAAGGTCAACGGCAAGTCGTCTGAGCACGTGTCAGGATTGGTTTATTCGCAAGAACCCGCTGCTCAGATAGTGGGACAAGTTGCTGCGCCAAAAGAAGGCATGCGAGTGTTGGACTTGGCAGCCGCTCCAGGAGGAAAATCCACACATCTATTGAGTTACCTTAATAACACAGGGGTTTTGGTTAGCAATGAAATTTCCACCAAGCGTAGTAAAATTTTAGTGGAAAACATTGAGCGTTTTGGTGCCAGAAATGTTGTTGTGACCAACGAAAGTTCTCAAAAATTAGCCAAGGTATTTCCAGAGTATTTTGACCTGATTGTTTTTGATGGTCCTTGTTCTGGTGAGGGCATGTTTCGTAAGGACCCATCTGCCATTCAGTATTGGCATGAGGATTACCCAGCAGAATGTGCGGCTTTGCAAAAGGAGATTTTAGCAGAAGCCATGACCATGCTGGCTCCTGGCGGCACACTGCTTTATTCGACTTGTACTTGGTCGCCTGAGGAAAATGAAGGCGTGGTAAGCTGGTTGCTAGACAACTACGAAAGCTTAGAATTGCTCCCAATTGACAAAATCAATGGCATGATTGGGGGAATTGATATGCCTGAAGTGGCTCGCATGTATCCCCATCATTTTAAAGGGGAAGGGCAGTTTGTGGCGAAGTTGCGAGATACTAGACCTCCTAAAACGCGTCGCATCAAGCCAACTTCTTCTCGTTTGAACAAGACGCAATTGACCTTGTGGCAGGATTTTGCTAAAAAGCATCTAACCGTTGATTTGAAAGGGACGCTGCAAACCTTTGGTGATAATCTCTATCTCTTGCCTGAGGGCTTGCCTGATTTAGCCAAGTTAAAAATTGCCCGAAACGGCCTGCATCTAGGAACCTTTAAAAAGAACCGCTTTGAGCCGTCTTTTGCCTTGGGTTTGGCCCTTTCTCCTCAAGAAGTGACCCAATTTGTTGAAATTGATATAGAACAGTTCAAACATTATGCATCAGGAAATGTCGTGCCGCTCGACACTTCGCTAGCAAACGGCTGGTATTTGGTCACGGTAGAAGGGAACGGCATAGGCTTTGCCAAAATCACAGGAAAGGTACTTAAAAATTACTTTCCAAAAGGTTTACGATTTTACTCGTAAACTGTTATAGATATCATTTATCAAAATAAGTTGAGAAGCACTTTGCAAATGCTTCCTTAATATGTTACTATTTTTTTGTAAGGTATTTGTAAGAGGCTTGTAAAGTTTATCTCATGGGGTGTACCTTATATTTTCAAATAAGTAGGAATCATAAATGAAACAAATGAAAAAATGTAGCTTTCTCATGCTAATTGCTTCAATGGTCGTCATCTTATCGGGATGTGCGAGTTGGATTGATAAAGGACAGTCGATTACCAGCGTTGGTTCTACGGCCTTGCAGCCACTTGTAGAAGCTGCTGCTGATGAGTTTTCTTCAATCCACGTTGGGAAGATCATTAACGTCCAAGGGGGCGGGTCTGGTACTGGGTTATCGCAAGTACAATCTGGTGCGGTCCAAATCGGGAACAGTGACCTGTTCGCAGAAGAAAAAGACGGTATCGATGCTTCCTTATTAGTGGACCACCAAGTTGCCGTTGCAGGTCTTTCAGTGATTGTCAATAAAAAGGTTAATGTGAAAAACCTATCACTAGAACAACTGCAAAAGATTTTCACTGGTGAGATTACCAACTGGAAAGAAGTAGGCGGTCAAGACCTACCAATTTCAATCATTAATCGTGCCGCTAGTTCAGGTTCACGTGCGACCTTTGACAGTGTTGTGATGAAAGGAAAAACAGCCATCCGTAGTCAAGAACAAGATTCAAATGGTATGGTTAAATCCATCGTTTCACAAACACCAGGAGCCATTTCTTATTTGGCATTTGCCTATGTTGACGATAGCGTCAAAACACTTGATTTAAACGGTTATTCTCCGACAGCTGAAAATGTAACAACTAATAACTGGCCACTCTGGTCTTACGAACACATGTACACTAAAGGTGAGCCAACAGGTTTGACAAAAGAATTTTTGGATTTTGTCATGAGCGACGAAGTGCAAAACGGTATTGTCAAACAAATGGGTTATATTTCTGTTAATGATATGAAAGTAACCAAGTCAGCTGACGGTACAATAACAGCAAAATAAGGAGAAGTGATGAAAAATCAAGAACTGGAAAAACAATTAACCTCGCCGTCAAAAAATTCGCGCTTGGAAAAATTTGGTCGAGGCATTACATTTTTTTGCCTAGTCTTAATTGTTTTTATTGTGGCAATGATTCTCGTCTTTGTTGCCCAAAAAGGGCTATCGACTTTCTTTGTCAATAAAGTCAATCCACTAGCCTTCTTATTCGGCGGAAAATGGAATCCAAGCTCAGGATCATTTGGAGCCCTTCCAATGATTTTAGGGTCGTTCATCGTAACCATTTTATCAGCCATTATCGCTACACCGATTGCCATTGGTGCAGCCGTATTTATGACTGAGATTTCTCCAAAATACGGTGCGAAAATTTTACAGCCAGCGATTGAATTGTTGACTGGTATTCCATCTGTTGTTTATGGATTTATCGGTTTGCAAGTCATTGTGCCATTTGTACGCTCAATCTTTGGCGGAACAGGTTTTGGTATTCTATCAGGGGTATGCGTCTTGTTTGTCATGATTTTACCAACTGTGACCTTCATGACGGTTGATAGTTTAAAAGCTGTCCCTAGACATTACAAAGAAGCTAGTTTGGCAATGGGCGCAACTCGTTGGCAAACCATTTGGCGTGTAATTTTGAACGCTGCAAGACCTGGTATTTTTACGGCGGTTATCTTTGGTATGGCACGTGCCTTCGGTGAAGCCTTGGCCATCCAAATGGTGGTGGGAAATTCAGCCGTTATTCCAACGTCATTAACCACACCAGCAGCAACCCTAACATCCGTCCTAACGATGGGAATTGGTAATACTGTCATGGGAACTGTTCAAAATAACGTCCTATGGTCATTAGCCTTAGTTTTACTTTTGATGAGTCTTGGATTCAACATGCTCGTTAAATTTATTACAAGAGAAAGAAAGAGAAATTATGCACGCTAAAAAAATAGATAAAATAGCAACAACCGTTCTCTACACCATTGCAGGAATCATTGTTGCGATTTTGGCATCGTTATTGCTTTATATTCTAGTTAAGGGGCTTCCTCACGTTAGCTGGTCATTTTTAACAGGACGTTCATCGTCTTATGAAGCTGGTGGAGGTATCGGGATCCAACTCTATAACTCCCTCTTTCTTTTGGTGATTACCTTAATCATCTCTATTCCCCTATCACTGGGAGCTGGTATTTACCTATCAGAATATGCTCGAAAAGGGCGTTTGACGAACTTTATCCGTACCTGTATTGAAATCTTGTCATCACTTCCATCAGTGGTTGTTGGTTTGTTTGGGTATTTGATTTTCGTTGTTCAATTCCAATACGGTTTCTCAAT
The DNA here is from genome assembly GCF_002360305.1 of Streptococcus sp. UBA3373. Classification (NCBI taxonomy): domain Bacteria; kingdom Bacillati; phylum Bacillota; class Bacilli; order Lactobacillales; family Streptococcaceae; genus Streptococcus; species Streptococcus sp. UBA3373. The sequence continues at coordinate 13,125 of NZ_DEQF01000014.1, forward strand.
CATCTCTGGTGCCCTTGCCCTTACGGTCTTTAACTTGCCACAGATGACTCGTAACGTTGAGGATGGTTTGCGAAATGTTCACCACACACAACGCGAAGCTGGTTTGGCTCTTGGTTTGTCACGCTGGGAAACGGTTATTCATGTCGTTGTACCAGAAGCCCTTCCAAGTATTGTCACAGGTATCGTGCTTGCTTCAGGTCGTATTTTTGGTGAAGCCGCTGCCCTTATCTACACAGCAGGTCAGTCAGCGCCAGCTCTTGATTGGTCAAACTGGAATCCACTAAGTGTTACCAGTCCAATTTCTATTTTCCGTCAAGCAGAAACCTTGGCCGTACACATTTGGAAAGTTAACAGTGAAGGAACCATTCCAGATGCGACCCAAGTTTCTCAAGGTAGTGCAGCAGTCTTGTTGATTTTCATCTTGATTTTTAACTTATTAGCTCGTTACATCGGCAGAAGACTTCATGCAAAATTAACGTCAGCAAACTAAAGGAGAAGAGATGGCAGATTACAACTGGAATGAAAGACATATTATCACCTTTCCTGAGGATAAATTGGCTTTAGCTACCAAAGATTTGCATGTCTATTATGGGCAAAAAGAAGCCATCAAGGGCATTGATATGCAATTTGAAAAAAATAAAATCACAGCCCTTATCGGTCCATCAGGATGTGGGAAATCAACCTTCTTACGCAGTTTAAATCGCATGAACGATACGATTGATATTGCTAGAGTAACAGGTGAAATTCTTTACGAAGGCATTGACGTGAACGCTAAAAACATCAATGTTTATGAAATGCGTAAGCACATCGGAATGGTATTCCAACGACCAAACCCTTTTGCCAAATCCATTTATAAAAACATCACCTTTGCTTATGAGCGTGCAGGGATTAAAGACAAGCAATTCTTGGATGAAGTGGTTGAAACCTCTCTGAAACAAGCAGCATTGTGGGATCAGGTTAAAGATGACCTTCACCATTCTGCCTTTACCTTATCAGGTGGGCAACAACAACGTTTGTGTATTGCTCGTGCCATTGCGGTTAAACCAGATATCTTGCTCATGGATGAGCCTGCGTCAGCCCTTGACCCAGTAGCAACCATGCAGTTAGAAGACACCATGTTTGAGTTGAAGAAAAATTACACCATTATCATCGTAACGCACAACATGCAACAAGCAGCTCGTGCTAGTGATTACACCGCCTTTTTCTACCTTGGAGATTTGATTGAGTACGATAAGACCAACAACATCTTCCAAAATGCAAAACTCAAATCAACAAGTGACTACGTGTCAGGACACTTTGGTTAGGAAGGACAGAGATGACAGAACCTATTTTAAAAGTTAGCGATTTATCTGTTTATTACAACAATAAAAAAGCGCTCAATAATGTATCCATGAATTTCTATCCTAACGAAATTACCGCTTTGATTGGTCCATCAGGTTCTGGGAAATCAACCCTCCTACGTTCTATCAATCGTATGGGGGACTTGAATCCAGAAGTGACTCTTACAGGCTCTATTGTCTATAACGGTCACAATATTTATAGCCCTAGAACGGATACTGTTGAGTTGCGTAAGGAAATCGGTATGGTGTTCCAACAACCTAACCCGTTTCCAATGTCTATATATGAAAACGTGGTTTATGGCTTACGTTTGAAAGGCATTCGCGATAAACAAGTGCTTGATGAAGCTGTGGAATCTTCTCTCATTGGGGCATCTATTTGGGATGAAGTGAAAGACCGTTTACACGATTCAGCTCTTGGCTTGTCAGGTGGTCAGCAACAACGTGTCTGTGTGGCTCGTGTTTTAGCAACCAGTCCAAAAATTATTTTGTTGGACGAACCGACATCTGCCCTTGACCCGATTTCAGCAGGAAAAGTCGAAGATACACTGTACGGCTTAAAAGAGAAATATACCATGCTCATTGTTACACGTTCGATGCAACAAGCGTCGCGTATTTCAGACCGAACAGGGTTCTTCCTTGACGGCAATCTCGTTGAATACGGTGAAACACATGAGATGTTCATGAATCCAAAACAAAAAGAAACAGAAGATTATATTACAGGAAAATTTGGTTAATATTTAGGAAGTATCATATAAGGGAGGCGATATAATGTTGAGGTCAAAATTCGATGATGAATTAGAAAAACTGCATAACCAGTTTTATGCGATGGGAACTGAGGTTTTATCACAAATCAATAAAACAGTGCGTGCGTTCATTAGCCACGACCGCGAATTAGCAAAAGAGGTTATTGAAGGGGATGAGGTTGTCAATAATTTTGAAACCAAGTTGGAGAAGAAATCACTTGAAATCATTGCCTTGCAACAACCTGTGTCACACGATTTGCGAACTGTTATCACAGTTCTGAAAGCCTCAAGCGATGTGGAACGTATGGCTGACCATGCTGCTTCTATTGCAAAAGCGACTATCCGTGTCAAAGGTGAAACCCGTTTGCCAGAGGTTGAAGAAGAAATCAAGAAAATGGGGAAAGCCGTGCGTAGCATGGTAGAAGAAGCTCTTGATGTTTATATTACAGGTGACGAAGAAAGAGCTTATGAAGTCGCTGCTTCTGATGAAGTCATCGATAACTATTTCCGTGAAATCCAAAACATGGCAGTTGAAGCTATCCGTCAACAACCTGATACGGTTTTTGCAGGAAAAGAATACCTTCAAGTCATCACCTATTTAGAACGTATCGGTGATTATGCCCGCAATATTTGTGAATGGGTGGTTTATCTCAAAACAGGTAAAATTATCGAATTGTAAGGCAACTCACTTACTTTTTGTAGGTTAGGTCTGACAGATAGGCCCTGTTTGTGGTATAATATTAGGGTTCGGTGGTCTTTATGCCACTAGAGTTAGTGATAATTAATCAAATTAAAGTGAGGGATGAGGCATCAAACCTCATTTCTGTATTCTAAAGGAGTTATATGAAAACTGTAGAACATTTTATTGAAAAATTTGTTCCTGAAAATTACAACATTTTTCTTGACATCAATCGTACTGAAAAATCATTTTCAGGAAATGTCGCTATTACCGGTGAAGCTTTAGACAATGTCATTTCATTCCACCAAAAAGATTTAACCATTGCATCTGTTTTATTGGACAATCAAAACTTGGATTTCAAGGTTGATAACCAACAAGAATCACTTAGTATTGACCTACCAGAAACAGGGACAATTACACTTGTGATTGAATTCTCAGGAAAAATCACGGATAACATGACAGGTATCTACCCATCTTATTACACAGTAGATGGCATGAAAAAAGAAGTAATTTCAACACAGTTTGAAAGCCACTTTGCTCGTGAAGCCTTCCCATGTGTTGACGAACCTGAAGCAAAAGCAACCTTTGATTTGAGCATCAAATTTGACCAAGCTGCTGATGAAATTGTTCTATCAAACATGCCTGAAGTGGATGCAGAACGCCGCAAAGAAACAGGTCTTTGGACTTTTGATACCACTCCACGCATGTCATCATATCTTTTAGCCTTTGCACTTGGTGATTTGCAAGGTAAAACAGCATCAAGTAAAAACGGAACAGAAGTTGGTGTCTTCTCAACCAAAGCCCACAATCCAAAAACATTGGATTTTGCCTTGGATATCGCTGTTCGCGTGATTGATTTTTACGAAGATTATTTTGGTGTTCGCTACCCTATCCCATTGTCATACCACGTGGCACTTCCTGACTTCTCAGCTGGTGCTATGGAAAACTGGGGCTTGGTAACTTACCGTGAAGTGTACTTGCTCGTTGATGAAAATTCTACCGTTAAGAGCCGTCAAAATGTTGCGCTTGTCGTTGCTCACGAATTAGCTCACCAATGGTTTGGTAACCTAGTAACCATGAAATGGTGGGATGACCTATGGCTTAACGAATCATTTGCTAACATGATGGAATACGTGTCTATCGACGCTATTGAACCTTCTTGGAACATCTTTGAAGATTTCCAAACAACAGGTGTGCCTTTAGCACTTCAACGTGATGCGACTGACGGTGTGCAATCTGTTCACGTAGCTGTTAACCACCCAGATGAAATTAATACCTTATTTGACCCTGCCATTGTTTATGCTAAAGGAAGCCGCTTGATGCACATGCTTCGTCGTTGGCTCGGTGATGATGATTTCAGAGCAGGTTTGAAGATTTACTTTGAAAAACACCAATACAGCAATACCATCGGTCATGACCTTTGGGATGCCTTGTCAGAAGCATCAGGCAAAGACGTTGCTGCCTTTATGGATGCTTGGTTGGAACAACCAGGTTACCCAGTTGTGACAGCAGAAGTAGTAGATGATACGCTTGTTCTTAGCCAAAAACAATTCTTCATCGGAGAAGGACAAGACCAAAACCGTATCTGGCCAATTCCATTGAATACCAACTGGACAGGCTTGCCAGAAACCTTGACTGAAGAACGCCTTGCTATTCCAAACTTTAGCCAATTAGCCGCTCAAAATGAAGGTGCGCTTCGTTTGAACACTGCTAATACAGCTCACTACATCACTAATTACAAAGGTCAATTGTTGAAGGCTGTTCTTAACCAATTAACAGAACTTGATACCACATCAAAACTACAAGTAGTTCAAGAACGCCGTCTTTTGGCTGAAAGTGGTGAGATTTCTTATGCGGAATTGATTCCATTATTGACTAAATTGACAGACGAAACTTCTTACCTTGTGTCTGAAGCAATTGCGCAAGTTGTGGATGGTTTGGATATGTTTATGGACGAAGGTAGTGAAGCCCAAGCTGAATTCAAAGCCTTGGTTAACCGTTTGATGCAAAAGAATTATGACCGTCTAGGATTTGAACCACAAGTTGGAGAATCTGACGAAGATGAAATGGTTCGTCAAAAAGCGATTAGCTTGATGCTTTATGCAGACAATGCGGACGCCGTGGCTAAAGCCGAAGAAATCTTTGACGCTCACAAAGAAAACATCGAATCTATCCCTGCTTCAATCCGCTTATCTGTTTTGGCCAACCAAGTAAAACACGCTGAAACAGAAGAATTGGTATCATTATACTTGGATTGCTACGTTAAGACTAATGATGGTAACTTCCGTCGTCAATTGGCTGCTGCCTTGTCTAACACCAAAGAAAAAGCAACCGTTGAGCGCATCTTGGGCGAATTGAAAAACAAAGATGTTGTGAAACCGCAAGACCTTGCCATGAGCTGGTACCGTCCATTCCTTAACAAGGACTTCTCACAAGGAGCCTTCTGGAATTGGGCTTGTGAAAACTGGGATTGGATTACCTCTGCACTTGGAGGCGATATGAGTTTTGACAAATTTGTCATTTACCCAGCTAACACTTTCAAAACACCTGAACGTTTGGAAGAATACAAAGCCTTCTTTGAACCACAATTAGATAACATGGCTATCAGCCGTAACATCACAATGGGTATTAAAGAAATTTCAGCTCGTATCAACTTGATTAACACAAGCAAAGCTGCTGTTGAAAGTGCTTTGGCTGAACTATAAAAAGAATGACCATTAAAATCATTAAAAACGTTTGAGGCAGCTCAAACGTTTTTAACTGTTATCTGATTTAGCTAGTCTTAAGTTATCTGGGCTAGAATAATAAAAATATGATTTACATGAACTTAAGAGGATGTTAATAAGATTGTAAGGAGATAGCCTATGATTAAGATTTTGTTAGTTGAAGATGATTTGAGCTTGTCAAATTCTGTCTTTGATTTCTTGGATGATTTTGCGGATGTGATGCAGGTTTTTGACGGTGAAGAAGGTCTTTATGAAGCTGAAAGTGGGGTCTATGACTTGATTTTGCTTGACCTTATGTTACCTGAAAAAGACGGTTTCCAAGTGCTTAAAGAATTGCGTGAAAAAGGTATTTCGACGCCTGTTTTGATTATGACAGCGAAAGAAAGCCTTGATGATAAGGGGCATGGTTTTGAGTTGGGAGCAGATGATTACTTGACTAAGCCTTTCTACCTTGAAGAGTTGAAAATGCGTATTCAGGCCCTTTTGAAACGCTCTGGAAAATACAATAGCAATACCTTGTCTTACAAAGAAGTGACCGTTGATACCGCGACAAATACCACAACTGTTGACGGAAAAGTCGTTGAATTGCTTGGTAAAGAATTTGATTTGTTGGTTTACTTTTTACAAAACCAAAACGTTATTTTGCCAAAATCACAAATTTTTGACCGTTTGTGGGGATTTGACAGTGATACGACCATTTCGGTGGTGGAAGTCTATGTGTCTAAAATACGCAAAAAATTGAAGGGAACTGAGTTTGCCAAAAACCTTCAAACACTGCGTAGTGTGGGGTACATTCTAAAAGATGCGGAATAAGTGGTCTAAGAAATTACTATCAGGGACAACCTTTTCGCATTTCTTCCATTTCTTCGCGGTCTTTACAGGTATTTTCATCGTCATGACTGTTATTATCTTGCAAATCATGCGTTTTGGTTTGTATTCGACAGTGGATACCAATTTGCAAAATGCTGCTTATAATGCTAATGATTATGTCGCTCGGACGATGAAGCGCAGCGATTCTTTGCAGGTTGATGATTCGGACTATGAATCCTTTTTTGCGGATGAAAATGGCAGCAAACTCAAATCAGCCCTCAACGGCGAAACGCTAACCAATGTGAGTGTTCTTTTGTACGATAAAAAGGGCAAGATTTTAAATGCCTTGGACGCCTTTCTCCAATTTGGTGCTTTATCTTACAGCCTTGATGAGGATAGCATTGGGGAGATTAAAGAGGAAAAAATCAAAACCATTTTCGGGCAAAATGAAAAATACCATGTGCTAACGGTCAAAGTCGATGATGCGGATTATCCAGCGATTAAGTACGCAACTTTTTTGATTAGCGTGCGGCAGCTGGATGAAGCTAATGAACGTTACGTGACCATTACGATCACAGTCATGGTGATTTTCTGGATGATTTCCATTTTGGCGAGCATCTACCTTGCCAATTGGACGCGTAAGCCGATTTTGGAAAGTTATGAAAAGCAAAAAGCCTTCGTGGAAAATGCCAGTCACGAATTGCGGACGCCATTAGCTGTTTTGCAAAACCGTTTGGAAGGTTTGTTTAGAAGACCTAATGACACGATTTTAGATAATAGCGAAAGCATTGCGGCTAGCCTTGACGAAGTCCGTAATATGCGCTTTTTGATTACCAATTTGCTCAATTTGGCTCGGCGAGATGATGTCTTGAAGGTTGATTTAGAAATGATTCAGCCAACCATGTTCGATGAAGTCTTTGAAAATTACAGCCTCATTGCCGAGGAGAGTAATCGTATCTTTATTGGGCAAAATCTAGCTACCCACCCGATCAAATCAGACCGTGTCTTACTCAAACAATTGATGACCATCTTATTTGATAATGCCATTAAGTACACGGATGAAGATGGCGTGGTTGAATTTACCGTTAAAACAACGGAAAGACACACCATTATCACGGTTGCGGACAATGGTATCGGTATTAGTGATAGCGATAAGCTGAAGATTTTTGACCGATTCTACCGAGTGGACAAGGCAAGAACGCGTCAAAAGGGTGGATTTGGTTTAGGCTTGTCCCTAGCTCAACAAATCGTGGACGCCCTAAAGGGAACCATTACAGTCAAAGACAATACACCTAAAGGAACAATTTTTGAAGTGCGTTTTAACCACCATTATTGATAAACACAAAAAGGTATTGGATTTTCTCCAATACCTTTTTGTGTGGTAATAAAAAAACTCCATTTGGAGTTTTCATTGGATATTAGTTAGCCAATTTAGCAGCAAGACGTGCTTTATCGCGGCTAGCTTTATTTTTGTGAATCAACCCTTTTGATTCAGCTTTATCGATGCTAGAAGAAGCAGCGCGGAAAAGCTCTTCAGATGGGTTAGCTTCAAATGCTTTGATAGCAGAACGCATAGCTGATTTTTGTGCTGAGTTTTTAGCGTTTTGTTTAACGTTAAGTTCAGCGCGTTTGATAGCTGATTTAATATTTGCCAATGTTTTCACCTCCAAATTAATCTAACTATATCATTATATAGAATTTCTTGACTTTTGGCAAGTCTTTATCACTTTTTCAAATAAATTCTATCAATTTTGTGATCAGAAGTCTTGTGTAAAATCAATTCTGCTCGGTTTCGTGTGGGTTCGATGTATTTTTTCAAATTCACGAGATTGATGCTTCCCCAAGTATCCTCAGCAATTTTAAGGACATCTTCACGCTCCATATGCACAAAGCGGTGGTAGTAATTGTTTTTATCTGTCTTAGCCAACTCGAGCAAACTATCGAAACGTTCCAAATACCATTTTTTGATGTTATTGATATCAGCATCAATGTAAATGGAAAAATCAAAGTAACCTGTCATGTAAAGGCGAGTGTTTTTCTGATTTTGAAAGACATTGATTCCTTCAAGAATGAGAAAATCAGGCGACTGAATCACTTGCTTTTCATCAGGTAAAATATCGTAGATTTCATGCGAGTAAACAGGAATTTCAGCCGTCATGCCATTTTTTATAGAATCGAGGAAGTTCAAGAGCAACTCCATGTTATAGCTTTCAGGAAAGCCTTTGCGGTTCAATATCTGCCGTTCCATAAGCACGCTATTGGGGTAAATGAAGCCATCTGTCGTGACCATTTCCACTTTGCTATTTTTAAATGTCCGTGATAAAAGGATTTGCAGCAGACGACTAGTAGTTGATTTGCCAACAGCTACCGAACCAGAAATACCGATGATAAAAGGACGCTGGCAGGCTTCTTTCTTTAGAAAAATACTTTTAGCAAAAGAGAGGTTTTCTTGTGCCTTTTTATAAATCTGAATCAGGCTAATCAATGGTAAATACACATCAATCACGTCTTGAATGCTGATTTTATCGTTAAGGCTTTTGATAGCTTCAAGTTCTTCTGCCGTCAAGAGAGGTTTGGTATGTTGGTGCAATTCTTGCCAAGATTCTCGAGAAATGTCGTTAAAATTGATAAACTCACGTGTCATGTTACGCTCCTACTGAGGTTATTGCTTCATTATAGCATTTTATAACCTAATTGAAAACCATTACAATATATGATAAAATAATAAAACGTTTGAGAAGGAGTAGGGAAATGACAAAGACAAATATGTATTATGAAGAAAATCCAGACAGCGCTCACGATATTCATGAGTTGAAGGTTACCTTGTTAGGACAACACTTTTCTTTTTTGACCGATTCTGGTGTTTTTTCTAAAAAAATGATTGATTATGGAAGTCAAGTGCTTCTCAATGCGGTTTCTTTTGAAGCAGGAAAGACGCTTTTGGACCTTGGGTGTGGTTATGGTCCCTTAGGAATTGCCTTAGCAAAGGTGCAAGGAGTGAAGCCAACCATGGTTGATGTCAATAACCGTGCCCTTGATTTGGCCCGTAAAAACGCTGAGAAAAATGGGATTTCGGCCACTATTTTCCAGTCAAATGTCTATGAGCAAGTGGAAGGAATTTTTGATTACATCATCACCAATCCTCCTATTAGAGCAGGAAAACAAATTGTGCATGAAATGATTGGTGAAAGCATCACGCATCTTAATTCGGGTGGTAGCTTGACGCTAGTTATTCAGAAAAAGCAAGGAGCACCAAGTGCCAAAGCTAAAATGGAAGACGTTTTTGGCAATGCTACCATTTTAAAACGCGACAAAGGTTATTATATTTTACAAAGCATTAAAGAGTGAACCAACCTTTTCTAAAGGGCCTTAGTAGCCTTCTTTAGAAAAGGTTTTTGTATCTTTATAGAACATTATTAGAATTTTTATAAAATAATAATAGAAAAAAGCGGGCAAAACTATTTCCTCTCCCTTACTAATTCTTGTCAATTAGCTATATATAAGATGAAAAAGTTCAGTAAAATCCGATAGTTCTTATGTGTATAAATAAATGTGACATGGTTGTCACAATTGATATTATCGGATTTTAGGGCAATTTCCTTGTTTTTTCTTGATAGAAGGATACTTCGGATTTTACAATTTTGTTTCATTGTAAAAAAATGATAAAAAGGACTTACATATTTTGAAAAAAATGGTAAAATATAAAGGGTTTGTTTTTTAGGAAACGATCAAAATAGATCAGAAAGGGGCAAAAATGCCTATTAATCAGTACATTGATCATACGTTATTAAAACCCGAAAGTACCCAAGAGCAAATTGATCACTTGCTTTCAGAAGCGGTTGAGTATCAGTTTGCTAGCGTCTGTGTCAATCCGACTTGGGTGGCTCATTGTGCGAAAACCTTGGCTGGTACTGGCGTAAAAGTCTGTACAGTGGTTGGCTTTCCTTTGGGAGCAAACACAAGCAGCGTAAAAGCTTTTGAAACTAAAGATGCCATCGCAAACGGTGCAGATGAAATCGATATGGTTATCAACGTCGGTCAGTTAAAATCAGGTCAGTACGAAGTCGTAAAAGCAGATATTCGTGCAGTTGTTGAGGCTAGCCAAGACAAGTTGGTCAAGGTCATCATTGAAACGTGTCTGCTTACCAATGACGAAAAAGTTAAAGCGTGTCAATTAGCGGTATCTGCTGGCGCAGATTTTGTGAAAACCTCAACTGGTTTTTCAGCGGCTGGCGCCACGGTTGAAGATATCGTGTTGATGCGTGAAACGGTTGGCCCTAATATTGGCGTTAAGGCAGCTGGCGGTGCACGTTCTTACGAAGATGCTGAAGCTTTCATTGAAGCAGGTGCTACTCGAATTGGAACGTCATCAGGTGTTGCCATCGTTAGTGGTGAAACCGTGACAGAAGGTTACTGAACTTTTTAGTAACTTGATAATAAAGACGGTCGTGATGATAGTCATGTGGTTGATGCCACAGTTTTAAAGCTTTATAGCCTGTTGTATGGATTGAGTCGTCTGACTCGATAAATTTGCAATCTTATTGCGTGTATTTTTAAGGAGGAGTTCATTTTCATGAACAAAAAAATTGTTGGTCTTGGTCTTGCTGCCGTTGCAGCATTGAGTCTAGCTGCATGTAGTCGTTCTAACTCATCATCTGATTCAGATTCTAAAGTGAAAGTTGCCCTTGTTACAGATACTGGTGGTATTGATGATAAATCATTTAACCAATCAGCTTGGGAAGGTCTTCAAGCTTGGGGCAAAGAACACGATTTGAAGAAAGATACTGACTACACATTCTTCCAATCTAATAGTGAGTCAGATTACGCGACAAACCTTGATTCTGCTGTTTCAAATGGTTACAACCTTGTTTTTGGTATTGGTTACAACCTTCACGATGCTGTAGATCAGGCTGCTCAAGACAATAAAGACGTTAACTACGTTATCGTTGATGATGTTGTTTCTGGTTACGACAACGTTGAGAGTGTTCTGTTCGCAGATAACGAAGGAGCCTACCTTGCCGGTATCGCTGCCGCTATGCAAAGTAAAACAAAACACGTTGGTTTTGTAGGTGGTGTTGAATCAGATACAATCACACGTTTTGAAGCTGGATTTAAGGCTGGTGTTGAATCAGTAGATAGTTCAATCAAAGTGGATGTTCAATACGTTGGTTCATTTGCTGATTCTGCTAAGGGTAAGACAATTGCTGCGACTATGTACGCTGGTGGTGCTGACGTTATCTATCAAGCAGCTGGTGGTTCAGGTACTGGTGTATTCTCTGAAGCCAAAGAAATCGATGAAAAATTACCGGCAGATAGTGATAAAAAAGTTTGGGTTATCGGTGTTGACCGTGACCAAGCAGACGAAGGTGACTACAAAGCTTCAAACAAAGAAGAATCTAACTTTGTCTTGACTTCTACAATCAAGAAAGTTGGCCAAGTCGTTCAAGATATCTCTAACGAGCAACTTGAAGGCAAGAAGTTTGAGGGTGACCAAACAAAAACATATGGTCTTGCTGATGGTGGTATTGATATTACAACAAGCAGCCTTCCTGACAACATTAAGGAAGCTGTTGAGTCAGCAAAACAAAAAATTATCGACGGTGACATCACTGTTCCAGATGGTTTAAGTGATTAATTGTCGTTCTTTAAGCGCGGCCGAGAGGTCGCCTTTTTAACAGCTGAGGAACTTTTAATTTTCTCCTCAGTTAAGCTCATTAATGAGAGTAATGGGCTTAACTGACTTAAAGATAATTATATTGAAAGGATTAACATGGCAGAAGAAAAAGTCATTGAAATGCGTGACATTACTAAAAAATTTGGTGATTTTGTTGCCAATGACCATATTAATTTAGATGTTCGTAAGGGTGAGATTCATGCACTTTTGGGAGAAAACGGTGCAGGTAAATCAACATTGATGAACATTCTCTCAGGTTTATTACAACCAACCAGCGGGGATATTTGGGTAAGAGGTGAAAAGGTTAAACTGGATTCGCCTACTAAAGCCTCAAAAATAGGAATCGGAATGGTGCACCAACACTTTATGTTGGTTGAAGCGTTCACAGTTGCTGAAAACATCATTTTGGGGAATGAAACAATCTCAACAGGTGGTGTGCTTAATTTGAAAAAAGCTAGCGAAGAGATCAAAGCTTTGTCGGAACGATATGGTTTAGCGGTGGATCCTTCTGCTAAAATTTCAGACCTAACAGTCGGTGCACAACAACGTGTGGAAATTTTGAAAACCTTGTATCGTAACGCTGACATTATCATCTTTGATGAGCCGACAGCCGTTTTGACACCGTCTGAAATCGCAGAATTGCTAAATATCATGCGTAATTTGACTAAAGAAGGCAAATCAATCATTTTGATTACGCACAAATTGGACGAAATTCGTGCGGTTGCCGACAGGGTAACGGTTATCAGACACGGTCAATCTATTGAAACTGTTCCAGTTGCTAATTCAACCAGTGAAGAATTGGCTGAGATGATGGTTGGACGTGCCGTTTCCTTCAAAACAGAAAAACAAGCAGCTAATCCAAAAGAAGTTGTCTTGTCTGTTAAAGATTTGGTGGTTAATGAAAATCGTGGAGTGCCGGCCGTGAAGAATTTGTCATTGGATGTGCGTGCGGGTGAAATTGTCGGGCTTGCTGGTATTGATGGCAATGGTCAAAGTGAATTGGTAGAAGCCATTACTGGACTTCGCAAAGTCGAATCAGGTCGCATTGTTATCAAAGGTGAAGACATGACCAACAAACGTCCACGTAAAATTACAGAACTTGGTGTTGGGCATGTGCCAGAAGACCGCCACCGTGACGGAATGGTTCTTGATATGACCATTGCTGAAAACATTGTTTTGCAAACGTACTACAAAGAGCCGTTTAGCAAAAATGGTTTCTTGAATTATAAAAACATTAATGAACATGCTCGCAAATTGATGTCAGAATTTGACGTTCGTGCGGCAAATGAATTAGTATCAGCTGGCTCACTTTCAGGTGGTAACCAACAGAAAGCCGTTATCGCTCGTGAAATTGACTTGAACCCTGATTTGTTAGTCGTTAGCCAACCAACCCGTGGTTTGGACGTCGGTGCGATTGAATACATCCGTAAACGTTTAATTGCAGAACGTGACAAAGGGAAAGCTGTCTTAGTGATTAGTTTTGAATTGGATGAAATTTTGGATGTTTCTGACCGTATTGCCGTTATTCACGATGGTAAAATTCAAGGTATGCTAGATGCTAGTCAAACAAACAAACAAGAACTTGGTATTTTGATGGCTGGGGGCCATGTGACAAAGGAGGAAGCTAATGTCTAAACAAACACAACGCTGGGCAGTTCCTTTAATAGCTGTTTTTCTAGGGATGTTACTAGGAGCAGTGCTCATGCTCATCTTTGGTTATAACCCATTTTGGGCTTATAACGACTTGCTTTACACTGCATTTGGTTCTATCAAAAATATTGGTGAAATTTTTCGTGCTATGGGGCCACTTATCTTGATTGCCCTTGGTTTCTCAGTTGCTTCTAAAGCTGGTTTCTTCAATATCGGACTTCCAGGACAAGCCTTGATTGGTTGGGTAATGGCTGGCTGGTTTGCCCTTTCTTTCCCTGATTTGCCAAAACCAATCTCAGTTCTTTGTACTATTGTGATTGGTCTTGTGGCTGGAGGATTGGCTGCAGCTGTCCCAGGTATTTTACGTGCTTATCTTGGAACAAGTGAAGTTATTGTAACTATCATGATGAACTACATTATCTTGTACTCAACACAATACCTCATTCAAGACGTCTTTTCAGATAGCATCATGCGTACGACAGAAGCTACGATCAAAGTTTCTCAAAACGCATCTTATCAAATTGAATGGTTGTCTAACTTGACGAACCACTCACGTATTAATATCGGTATTTTCATTGCCTTAATTGCTGTGGTTATCGTATGGTTTATGATGAAGAAAACCACACTTGGTTATGAAATCACTTCTGTGGGGATTAACCCACATGCTTCAGAATATGCAGGGATGTCATCAAAACGCCTTATCATCATGTCTATGGTGATTTCAGGTGCCCTTGCAGGACTTGGTGGAACAGTCGAAGGACTTGGAACTTTTGAAAATGTTTATACGCAAACAAGTTCACTTAGCATTGGTTGGGATGGTATGGCCGTATCACTATTAGCGATCAATAATGCCATTGGGATTCCGTTTGCAGCTTTCTTGTATGCAGTACTTTCCGTTGGTAAGACTGGTATGATTGGCGTTCCTTCAGAGATTGTTGATGTTATTTCAGCTTTCATTATCTTCTTTGTTGGTTCTGATTACATTATCCGTCGTTTTCTTAACTCTAAAAAAGTAGAAGGAGGAAAATAAAATGACTTTTACAACAACATTAGCCTTATTAGTTTCTTCCATGCTCATTTATTCTGCACCACTTATTTTCACAAGTATCGGTGGAACCTTCTCAGAACGTGGTGGGGTTGTCAACGTTGGTCTTGAAGGTATCATGGTTATGGGGGCTTTCTCAGGGGTTCTCTTCAATCTAAGCTGTGCAGATGTGTTTGGCAGTGCGACACCTTGGATTGCTTCTTTGGTGGGAGGAGTTGTAGGACTTCTATTTTCTCTTCTTCATGCTGTTGCGACCATTAACTTCCGTGCAGATCATATCGTGTCTGGTACGGTATTGAACTTGATTGCTCCGTCACTAGCCGTTTTCCTTTGCCGTTTCTTATTTGGTAAAGGACAAACCAATACCATTTCAGAGACCTTTGGTCGTTTCTCATTCCCTGTTTTAAAAGATATCCCATTTATCGGTCAAGTCTTTTTCAACAACACGTCATTGGTTGCTTATGTGGCTATTCTTATTTCATTTGTATCTTGGTTTATCTTGTTCAAGACTCGCTTTGGTCTTCGCCTCCGTTCTGTTGGTGAACACCCTCAAGCAGCGGATACACTTGGAATCAATGTTTACCTCATGCGTTATTTAGGGGTTATGATTTCAGGGTTCTTCGGTGGTATTGGTGGTGCGGTTTATGCTCAAACCATTTCAAATAACTTCGCCGTTACAACGATCGCAGGACCTGGATTTATCGCTCTTGCAGCCATGATTTTCGGACGTTGGAATCCAGTCGGTGCCATGCTATCAAGTCTATTCTTCGGCTTGTCACAATCATTGGCAATCATCGGAGCACAATTACCGCTCTTCTCAAACATTCCATCTGTTTACCTCAAAATCACACCATACGTCTTAACAATTGTTGTTTTAGCAGTCTTCTTTGGTCAATCCGTGGCTCCTAAAGCAGATGGTGTCAACTATATCAAATCAAAATAAGAACATAAAAAGAGGGAAATTTCCCTCTTTTTTAGTCTTCAACTAAGTTATCTGCTAACCCTACCAACTCTTCAGCGTCAGCTGCTTGTTTTTGACGAACAAAGTAATCTTTGGTTTCTGAAATAATGATTGGTGAAAGAGCCAACAAAGCGATTAGGTTTGGTAGAGCCATTAGACCATTCACGATGTCAGCAAGCACCCAAATCAAATCCAGTTTGAGGAAACCACCCAAGGCAACCATAATGACAAAGATAATACGGTAGAGTTTGATGTATTTGGTTCCAAAAAGGAATTCAAAACAACGTTCACCGTAGTAAGACCAGCCTAGGATAGTTGTAAAAGCAAACAAAACAAGGCAGAAGGTTAAAGCATGAATACCTGGTGTTCCAAAAACAGATGCAAAGGCTGATTGGGTAAGTGGTGCCCCTTCGAGTCCTGCGACTTTCCACTGTCCTGTTACCATGATAGAAAGTCCTGTTAAGGTACAAATGATAATGGTATCGATAAAAGTCCCTGTCATTGAGATAAGCCCTTGTTCCACAGGCTCTTTTGTTTTGGCAGCTGCAGCCGCGATAGGAGCAGAACCAAGCCCAGATTCATTTGAAAAGACTCCGCGTGCAATCCCTTTTTGAATAGCTTCTTTAACAACCGCACCTGTAAATCCACCAACAGCAGCCGTACCAGTGAAGGCTCCTTTGAAAATAGCATTAAAAGCAGGCACGATTTGCTCACTATGCACAAAAATAACAATCAATGTTGCCGTGATGTAAACGACGGCCATGAAAGGCACCACTTTTTCAGCAACTTTTGAAATGGATTGGATACCGCCAAAGATAACAATAGCCACGATGACGGCAATCACAATGCTGACAATCTGAGGCGATAGCGCAAAGGAATTTTCAAGTGATGATGTGATGGAATTAACCTGAGAAAACGTTCCAATTCCAAAATAAGCGACTAAGATACCTGCAATGGCAAAGAAGGTTGCCAAAGGTTTCCAGCGTTTGCCCATCCCATTGACAATGTAGTACATGGGGCCACCTGAAACTTCCCCGTTGTCATCGATTGTACGGTATTTGATAGCTAGAAGTCCCTCAGCGTACTTGGTCGCCATTCCAAAGAAAGCAGCAACCCACATCCAAAATAGTGCCCCTGGACCACCTGATTTGATAGCGGTTGCAACTCCCACGATGTTTCCTGTTCCAACAGTGGCGGCAAGTGCAGTCGCTAAGGCAGCAAAACTGGAAATATCCCCTTGCCCTTTGTCATCCGCAAAAATTAAGCGAAAGGCTTTTGGCAATCGCGTGACTTGGAGTAAGCCAAGGCGAACAGTGAAGTAAAAGCCTGTTCCCACTAGCAAGATAAGCAGTGGTGCACCCCAGACGACATTGTCAAGACTGTTAAAAAAATTGAGCATCATTCTTTTTCTCCCTATACCATATCTCCCAAACGATGCTATTACAAAAGGAGCTATCATTACGATAACTCCTGAAAAGTGATAGGAAAATACCTGCTGGTACTCAAAAAAACAAGAGCCTACAAGTATTTCTTATCTTCTGTCCTTTTGCCTGAGAGTTTGAGTTGTCTGTGACAACTTTGCCCCTTCGGCGCCTGTATCCACGTTTCTAACGTGGTGATGATTGTCATCATCAGGTCTCTCCAGAAGTCCGTCCGTCATCCAGTCCTGTCTTAGACACCTGAGAGCGTAACTCCTTCGGCGAAAGGAAAACCTTTCTTCTCCTGAATAACATCATTCGGTTTGCTATTAAATTTTCAAATATGATAACAAAAAAAGCGAACTTTGTCAATGAGATATTCTAAAATGTTTGGAAACTAACTCTCTGATAGGAGAATTTCCGTCAACATTTGGACAATTTGCTCAATTTGTGGGGCCGTAATATTGGCATAGTTCACGATGAAGGCATTGGTAGATTGGGGCTTGTGGTGTTGGTAGTAGTGGGAGATAGGCGTTAGTTGCAAGCCTTTTTGCCGACTTTTCTGGCAAATGGCATCTTCAGACAAGTGGCTGTCAATAGTCATGATAAAGTGCAGCCCTGATTCTTGTTCATGGATGCTGATGTAATCCTTTAGCGGGCTAGCCTTTAAGCAGGTAATCAATTCATCCCGTTTTTTCTGGTAAAAAAGCCGCATCCGATTTAAATGCTTATCAAAATAACCTTCTTGGATAAAAGCAGCCAGTGTGTACTGTTCCAGATTAGAAACGGTATTGGCATAAAAGCTGAGCTTTTTTTCAAAGACTTCCAGCAATTGTGGGGGCAAAATCATATAACTCATGCGAAGGGTTGAAGCTAGGCTTTTGCTGAAGGTGTTGATGTAAATCACTCGGCCTGAGCAATCAATTTCTTGCAAACTAGGGATTGGTAAGCCCTGAAAACGAAACTCACTATCGTAATCGTCTTCTATGATATAGCGATCTCCTTGACTAGCCCAGCTCAGCAAGTCATAGCGTTTGCTAACAGATAAAATAGCACCTGTTGGAAATTGATGTGACGGAGATAAATGAACCATATCAGCCTTACTTTTTTGGAGTTGTGCCACACTAAGCCCGTCTTTTTCCATTGCAATGGGGACTTGTATTATGTTGAATTGTCGGTAAATCTTGGTGATTTTAGGATAGGAAGGCTCCTCCACCGCCACAGTCTTATCTAGACCCAGCAGCTGAATCAGTAGGGTGTAGAGGTATTCCGTTCCCGCCCCGATGACAATCTGCCTAGGGTCCACCACCATGCCACGGTAATCATTTAAATGTTGGGCAATAGCTTGTCTGAGTTCCCAAAGCCCTTGGCTAGGTGAGGCTTGCATCAATTCAGTTTGGTGGTTATTAAGCACCTGACGGAGCAATTTGGACCAAGTGGCAAAGGGAAAGGTTTCAGGATTGGTCTGATTATTGCTAAGGTTAAGGCTGGGCGAGGTAGCATCTGACCTGGTTTTTGGAAGAGAAACTAACCTTGCTGTTTTTCTCACCATCGGACGTTGAGACTTGATATCTGCTACAAAAAAGCCTTTTTTAGCTTGGCTGTAAATGTAACCTTCTGCCTTTAATTGCTGGTAACTGGTTTCCACCGTTACAATGGAAACGCCTAGATGCTTGGCTAGGCTTCTTTTTGAGGGCAATTTGTCCTGCGACCTTAGGACGCCCTTGGTAATGTCTGTTTTTATCGCTCGATACAGTTGTTCGTAAAGTGGGATTTTGGCCTGTGCGTCCAAAGTGTAAGTTAGCATAATTCTCCAATCTGACCTTTTTAAAAATCTTTAAAATGGCACTTGATACCATGTCAGATTTTATTATAATGAAAAGCAATCAAAAAGTAAATGAGGTATTTTTATGACAAACCAACGCTATCAACTCAATAAACAATTGGCTCAGATGCTAAAAGGGGGCGTGATTATGGACGTCACGACACCTGAACAAGCGAAAATCGCTGAGGCTGCTGGAGCTTGTGCGGTTATGGCACTAGAGCGTATTCCTGCGGATATCCGAGCAGCTGGCGGTGTTTCTCGCATGAGTGACCCTAAAATGATTCAAGAAATTCAAGCAGCGGTTTCTATTCCTGTTATGGCCAAGGTGCGTATTGGGCATTTTGTTGAGGCTCAGATTTTAGAAGCGATTGAGATTGATTATATCGATGAGAGCGAGGTTTTGTCGCCAGCAGATGACCGCTATCACATTGATAAAACTCAATTTGAGGTGCCTTTTGTGTGTGGGGCTAAAAACCTTGGGGAAGCATTACGCCGTGTGGCTGAGGGGGCTAGCATGATTCGTTCAAAAGGAGAACCTGGGACAGGAGATGTGGTGCAGGCTGTGCGCCATTTACGTCAGTTAAATCAAGAAATGGCACGCCTCCAGTCGCTTCGTGATGATGAACTTTACCTTGCTGCTAAAGAACTGCAAGTGCCTTATCACTTGGTCAAAGACGTGCATGAAACAGGCAAATTGCCAGTTGTTCTCTTTGCGGCAGGTGGGGTAGCAACACCAGCAGATGCAGCCTTGATGATGCATTTGGGAGCAGAAGGGGTCTTTGTTGGTTCTGGTATTTTCAAATCAGGTGACCCTGAAAAACGTGCGCGTGCGATTGTGCAAGCCGTGACCAATTACCAAGACAAACAATTGTTGGCAAAATTATCAGAAAATTTAGGCGAAGCCATGGTGGGAATTAACGAAGACGAGATTCAACTGCTCATGGCAGAACGTGGCATCTAGGAGGTTTTTATGGTAGTGATTGGGATTTTAGCCTTACAGGGAGATTTTGCTGAGCACCGCCAAAAAATTGTCGCTTTGGGAGCCAAAACCATTGACATTAGACAGGCTAAAGATTTGCAAGCTCCCTTGGATGGCATGATTTTACCTGGTGGGGAATCAACGGTTCAGGGCAAATTATTGCGTGATTTAGGGATGCTAGAACCTTTAAAAAGTAAAATTGATGCTGGTTTGCCTGTGCTTGCCACGTGTGCAGGCTTGATTTTACTGTCTCAGCAGATTGAAGACCAAGAGAGTACACATTTGGCGACTTTACCTGTCACGGTAAAACGCAATGCTTACGGCAGGCAATTGGGGAGCTTTAATACGCCGCTTTCATTCGGAGATTTGGGTGAGGTCCCCGCAACCTTTATTCGAGCGCCTTATATTAACCAAGTTGACGAGGGTGTTGAGGTTTTAGCTGAAAAAGATGGTAAGATTGTGGCTGCACGCTTTCACAATCAGCTGGGCTTGGCCTTTCATCCTGAGGTGGATGAGAACGACAGCATTCATTCTTATTTCTTGAGCATCTGTCAGACAAAGTAACGACAAGGGACCCCATTTTTTCTAAAAAATGGTACAATAGATAAGCATTATCTTGATGACTATTTATCTAGGAGGAATAACACACGGACTTAGCTAGTGAGGTAAGCCGTGGTATTAGACAATGAATCCATTATTAGAAGGAATGAATGACCAACAAAGACTTGCGGTTGAAACGACAGAAGGTCCTGTGCTAATCATGGCAGGGGCTGGCTCTGGTAAAACGCGTGTCTTGACCCACCGAATTGCTTATTTGATTGATGAAAAATTTGTCAATCCTTGGAATATCTTGGCAATTACCTTTACCAATAAAGCTGCGCGTGAAATGCGTGAACGTGCTATGAAACTAAACCCTGCGACCAAGGATACCTTGATTGCGACCTTCCATAGCATGTGTGTGCGCATTTTGCGTCGTGATGCTGACCATATTGGTTACAATCGTAATTTCACTATCGTTGACCCTGGGGAACAACGCACCCTGATGAAACGTATTCTCAAAAATCTAAATTTGGACCCTAAGAAATGGAATGAGAGAGCCATTTTAGGGACCATTTCAAATGCCAAAAACGATTTGCTAGACGAAGTGGCTTATGAAAAACAAGCCAACGATATGTATTCGCAAATTGTTGCCAAATGTTACAAGGCTTACCAAGAGGAATTGCATCAGAGCGAAGCTATGGACTTTGATGACCTTATCATGCTAACCTTGCGTTTGTTTGACAAAAATCCTGATGTCTTGGCTTATTACCAGCAACGTTACCAGTACATTCATGTGGATGAGTATCAAGATACCAACCACGCGCAATACCAGTTGGTAAAATTGTTGGCGTCACGTTTCCAAAACATCTGTGTTGTGGGGGATGCCGACCAATCCATTTATGGCTGGCGTGGGGCGGATATGCAAAATATCCTTGATTTTGAAAAAGATTATAAAGAAGCCAAGACCATTTTGCTGGAGCAAAACTACCGTTCAACCAAAAATATCTTGCAGGCAGCCAACAGCGTGATTAAAAACAACCGCAACCGCCGTCCAAAAACCTTGCGGACGGATAATGAAATTGGGGAATCTATTGTTTATTACCGTGCGCGTGATGAGCGTGAGGAAGCTGTTTTTGTTGCCTCAACGATTGACAATATTGTGCGTGAAACAGGGCGAAACTTCAAAGATTTTGCGGTTCTCTACCGTACCAATGCCCAATCTCGTACCATTGAAGAAGCCTTGCTGAAATCGAACATTCCTTACACCATGGTTGGTGGAACCAAATTCTACAGTCGTAAGGAAATCCGTGACGTGATTTCTTACCTCAATGTCATTGCCAATGCAGCAGACAACATCAGCTACGAGCGTATTGTTAACGAGCCAAAACGTGGTGTGGGGCCTGGAACTTTGGATAAAATCCGTGATTTTGCCAGCCAGCAACAAATGAGTTTGTTAGAAGCGTCGGCTAACATCATGTTATCAGGTGTCAAAGGAAAAGCTGCACAAGCTGTTTGGGATTTGGCGCAATTACTCATGACCTTGCGTGATGGGCTTGATGGCATGACGGTTACCGAATTGGTGGAAGCAGTCCTTGACAAGACAGGCTACTTAGAAGCTCTTCGTTTGCAAAATACACTGGAAAGCCAAGCACGTATTGAAAATATCGAAGAATTCTTGACGGTTACCAAAAACTTTGATGACAATCAAGAAGATGCCCCAGAAGGGGAAACGGGTCTTGAAAAACTCAGCCGTTTCTTGAATGATTTGGCTTTGATTGCTGATACTGACGATGGCGAAGCAGAGAGTGCCGAAGTGACCTTGATGACCTTGCATGCCGCCAAGGGATTGGAATTTCCAATTGTCTTTTTGATTGGTATGGAAGAAGGGGTTTTTCCATTGTCACGCGCAACTGAGGACCAAGACGAGTTGGAAGAAGAGCGCCGCCTAGCTTATGTTGGGATTACCCGCGCTGAAAAGCTCCTCTTTTTGACCAATGCTAACACGCGAACTTTGTTTGGTAAGACCAATTACAACCGTCCGTCACGCTTCATCCGTGAAATTGACGAAGAATTGTTGCAATACCAAGGCTTAGCACGCCCAGCCAATTCATCCTATGGAGTGCGTTATAGTGGTGGTGATGACACCATGTCATTTGGGCAGGGCATGAGCTTGCAACAAGCGATTCAATCTCGCAAAGCCAAGGTACAACCACAATCAAGCCGCGGTGCGCAGCCATTTGCAAAAGCTGGCAAGGCAGTGCCGTTTGGGCAAAGTGCTTCGGCTAGCAAAGAGGCTATTGATTGGCAAATCGGCGACATTGCCCACCATAAAAAATGGGGTGATGGCACGGTATTGTCAGTGACAGGTTCAGGTCAAACCCAAGAGTTAAAAATCAATTTCCCAGAAGTTGGGCTTAAAAAACTCTTGGCAAGTGTGGCACCAATTGAGAAAAAATAAGAAGGTCAGGTTTTAGCCTGCTTTCTTTTTTTTCTGAAATCAAGTGAAAAATCCTTCTAATATGACCCAAATCGTCTGAAAATTTTGGTATAATAGAATAAATTTTAATTTAGGAGAGTACATGTCTTATATTTTAGAAATTCTGCCAAGCTTATTGGACGGTGCAAAGGTAACTATTGAGATTTTTTTCATTGTGATTATCTTATCAATTCCTCTTGGTGCCGTCTTAGCGTTTTTGATGCAGATTAAGTTTAAACCGTTAGAATGGCTGTTAACCCTATACGTTTGGGTTATGCGTGGTACCCCTTTGCTGCTGCAATTGATTTTCTTGTATTATGTCTTGCCAAACATCGGCATTGTTATGGACCGTTTACCAGCAGCCATTGTGGCCTTTACGTTGAATTACGCGGCCTATTTTGCTGAGATTTTCCGTGGTGGGATTGCTGCCATTCCTAAAGGGCAATACGAAGCGGCTAAGGTCTTAAAATTAAGCCCGTTTCAGACTATTTTTTATGTCATTTTGCCACAAGTGTTCAAAATCGTTCTCCCAAGCGTCTTTAACGAAACCATTAACTTGGTCAAAGACTCTTCTTTGGTCTATGTCTTGGGGGTAGGCGACTTGTTGCTTGCTAGTAAAACAGCAGCCAACCGTGATGCCTCACTGGCACCGATGTTTATCGCAGGGGCACTTTATTTGCTGATGATTGGTGTAGTGACGATCATCTCACGACAAACAGAAAAGAAATTTGATTATTACAAATAAGAAGGTGACCAATGTTAGAATTACGCAATATTTCCAAACAGTTTGGTCAAAAAAAGATTTTTGATCATTTCAACCTAACCATTGAAGATGGCAAGATTTTATCCCTTGTTGGACCATCTGGTGGGGGAAAGACGACCTTGCTTCGTATGTTAGCAGGACTTGAAAAAATTGATTCTGGTAGCATCATCTATAATGGCAAAACCTTTCCCATTGACCACTTGGAAAACCTCAACTTGCTGGGCTTTGTTTTCCAAGATTTTCAATTATTTCCCCATTTATCAGTTTTAGATAATTTGATTTTATCTCCTACCAAAACCATGGGAATGAGTAAAGAAGCAGCAACTGAAAAAGCCATGGGCTTGTTGCGTCGTTTGGGCTTGGGCGAACACGTTAACGCCTATCCTTATTCCCTATCTGGAGGGCAGAAGCAGCGTGTGGCTTTGGCACGGGCCATGATGATTGACCCTGAAATCATTGGCTATGACGAACCAACTTCGGCACTAGACCCTGAGCTGCGTCAAGAAGTGGAAAGACTACTCTTGCAAAATCGTGAAGCAGGCATGACGCAGATTGTCGTAACCCATGATTTGGCCTTTGCCGAAACCATTTCCGACCATATTTTAAAAATCAATCCCAAGTAGAGGTGGTGGGTAAATGACATTTAAAAAATGGACAATAGTCACAACGCTCCTTCTTTTGCTGATGGCTTTGAGTGGGTGTGATTTATCAGCTAAAAAGAAAGCAGCCAGCACTGACCAGTGGGATAGTTATGTGAAAAAAGGTGAAATCACGATTGGTTTTGACAATACCTTCGTTCCCATGGGATTTGAGGACCGAGATGGCACCTACACAGGATTTGACGTTGATTTAGCCAATGCAGTCTTTAAAGAATACGGCATCAAGGTTAATTGGCAGCCCATTGATTGGGATATGAAAGAAACCGAGTTAAACAATGGCACTATTGATTTGATTTGGAATGGCTATTCGATGACTAAGGAGCGAGAAGAAAAAGTCCGCTTCACCAATCCCTACATGATTAACAAACAAGTGTTGGTGACGAAAAAATCATCTGGCATTACGGATTTTGCGGACATGAAGGGCAAGACTTTAGGCGTACAGTCAGGTTCGTCAGGTTATGATGCCTTTTTAGCCTCGCCAAAAGTCTTAAAAGATATCGTAGCTGGCAAGGATGCCACACAGTATGAAACGCTGACGCAAGCCCTCATTGATTTGAAAAACAACCGTATTGATGGCTTGTTGATTGATGAAGTGTATGCCAATTATTACTTGAAACAAGAAGGCGAGCTGGACCGCTACAACATCATTCCGAGTGCATTTACAGGCGAAGATTTTGCAGTTGGAGCGAGAAAAGCTGACAAAACGCTAGTTGAAAAAATTAACCAAGGTTTCAAAACACTTTATCAAAAAGGAATTTTCCAAAAGATTTCCCAAAAATGGTTTGGCGAAGACGTCGCAACGCAATCGGTTAAGGAATAGGAGTGCCCGTCTATTCTGACCTAGTTAGGAGTCCTGTATGACTTTCACGTTATGTCTTAGTGCTTTACTCAAATTTCTGTTAGGTGTTGTTCTGGTTGCTGCTCTTTTGTTTATTCCTGCGGGGACGCTAAATTATCCAAACGCTATTTTGCTCATGGTTATCTTGTTTGTTCCTATGTTTCTAGCAAGACTGGTCTTGATGGTTAAAAATCCTGACTTGTTGCGCAGGCGCTTGAAGGTAAAAGAAGAACCAGGGGAGCAAAGAAAAATTATTGCGGCTACGGGTTTTATGTTTGTAGTGGGCTTTATCTTAGCAGGATTGGATTTTCGATTAGATTGGCTGCCACTACCACAAATTATTTCCAAAGTTTCTGCTCTTCTTTTTCTTCTAGCTTATGCGCTTTATGCAGAAGTTTTACGAGAAAATACCTACTTATCTCGTACCGTTATGGTAGAAGAAGAACAGAAAGTCATTAATACAGGCTTGTACGGTCTTGTTAGACATCCGATGTACAGTGCAACAATTATTCTGTTTCTGACGATGCCTTTAGTACTGGGCTCTTTAATTGCTTTTTTAGTTTTTTTACCATATCCAATCATGATTATCAAAAGGCTAAAAAATGAAGAGCAGGTGTTGTCAAAGGAACTAACAGGCTATACAGAATATCAAAAGAAAGTACGTTATCGCTTAATTCCTTATATTCGGTAACAAATAACCCCATCTCTACTCAGAGATGGGGTTTCGTATTTTTTTATTTTTTTGGAGTGATTTGGTGGAAGACGAGGTACCAATTTTCTTGGCGGCGCCAAATGCTGGTGTGAGCCTCTCCTCCAAGCGTATAAGTAATCAATTTGGTTTTTTGGCTAATAGATGTCATCTCAAAATCTTCAAATTGACTGACATAATGTCTTTGACGCGCAATCATTTCTTCTTTAGAATAAGTCTGACCGTGGTCTGAAATCAAGCGGAAGTTATCTGCCAATAATTCTTCGTAATCAGGGATTTTTGAGAGAATGATTTTTTCATTTTTTTGGAGTCTGTGGTAAACATTTTCCCAAATTTCATCTTCTGGGATAGCGGCAGGTTCTACGTGAACATCGGTATCGTAAATCGAAAATTCTTGATTAAGCAAGCGTTCGATTTGTTCCGTGATTTCATGGCTTTCATAAACAGACAAATCAGGGTTCATTTCAACCACGATATCGAGGTAGATATTGCTTCCGTATGAACGTCCGCGCAATGATTTAACCGCAGTGACTTTTGGTAATTTTAAAATGGCTTCTTTGTATTTTTTGAGTTCCTTGTCATCAAAACCATCTGATAAGCTAAAGGCACTTTCCATGAAAATATCATAAGCCGTTTTCAAGATGAAATAAGTAATAACAATGGCAGCCAATCTATCGATGATGACTAAGTGGAAAGAAGCGGCGATAATGGCAACAGACGTTCCGATAGAAGCAACGGCGTCAGAAAGATTATCCTTGGCAGCGGCAACGAGGGCGCTTGATTTGACCTTTTTAGACAATCGACGGTTGTAGAGGTAAACACCGTACATGATAATCGCAGAAACCACTCCGACAATGGCACCTTCAGGATCAATAGTAGTAGTTGTTCCTGAAATGATTTTGTGAATGGTTTGCGATAGCACTTGGAAACCAACGATAAACATGATAAATGATGTGATCAAGCTGGCTAAATCTTCAATTTTCCAATGCCCAAAACGGTGGTCCTCGTCAGCAGGTTTGCTGGCTAAATGCAGACCAATCAACAAGGTCACATTGCTTAAAATATCCGAAACGTTGTTAAAACCGTCGGCAATCAATGAAGATGAGTTAATGCTATAACCCACAATCAATTTGGCAATCGAGATGAGCAGGTAAGCCACTATACTAACAATCGGGCCACGCTTAGCCAGTTGAAGATTAGAAGTTGGTGTAGATGACATAAAGAATAGCTCCTTTAACAATCGGAAAAAAACGAGAGAGGTACATTATTGGTGTTTGTTAAAATAGCGTCTGGTTTCGCTGATAATAACAGGTGAGAGGGCAAGTAGGGCAATTAAGTTTGGCACAGCCATCAGACCATTAACGATATCGGCAATGACCCAAATGGTTTCCAAACTAATGTATCCGCCTAAAGCAACCATGGCAATAAAGAAAACGCGGTAAACAGGAATGGCTTTCACGCCAAATAGAAACTCAAAGCAGCGTTCGCCATAGTAGCTCCAGCCCAAAATAGTTGTGAAAGCAAAGAGAATCAAACTAAAGGTTAAGGCATAAACCCCAAAATTACCAAAGACAGATGAAAAGGCAGATTGGGTCAACATGGCACCATTTAGGTCACTAGACCAGCCGCCAGTTACGATGATGGCAAGCCCTGTCAAACTACAAATGATAATGGTATCAATGAAAGTTCCTGTCATAGACACAAGTCCTTGCTCAACAGGTTCATTGGTCTTGGCAGCCGCCGCAGCAATCGGAGCAGAACCCAAACCAGATTCGTTAGAGAAAATGCCTCGAGCTATCCCTGCTTGAATAGCTGTTACCATTGTTGCCCCTGCAAAACCACCCGTTGCAGCCTTTCCAGTGAAAGCAGATTGGAAAATCAGTCCCAAACTTGGCAAAATATTGTCTGCATGAGAAAGCAAAATAGTCACAGTAGCGATGATGTAGATGATAGCCATAAAAGGCACAACACTTTCAGCGACTTTTGAGATGGATTTGATTCCCCCAAAAATAATGATGCTGACCAAAATAGCCAAGATAATACTAATCACTTGTGGCGACCAGCCGACGGTATTTTTGAGAGAGTCGGTAATCGAGTTCACCTGAGTGAAAGTTCCTGAGCCAAAGAGAGCAACCATGACACCAAAAATAGAAAAAGCGATGGCTAGAGGTTTCCACTGTTGCCCCATCCCATTAACGATGTAGTACATAGGCCCTCCAGCGATAAAGCCATCAGCGTCTTTGGTACGGTATTTGATAGCCAAAACCCCTTCAGCATACTTGGTTGCCATACCAAAGAAGGCAGCCATCCACATCCAAAAGAGGGCTCCAGGTCCTCCAAGTTTTATAGCAGTCGCAACGCCAACCACATTTCCTGTTCCAACAGTCGCCGCCAGTGCCGTTGCCAAGGCCGCAAAGCTTGAGATATCCCCTTGACCGTCAGAATCCGAAGCAAAAATCAGTTTGATTGCTTTGGGCAGCCGGAAAACTTGCAGCAGTCTTAGGCGAACAGAAAGGTAAAATCCCGTTCCAACCAGCAAGACAAGAAGAGGCGGTCCCCAGACAAAACTATCTAAGGAAGATAGAAAATGGTACATAAATCAAACTCCTAAATATCAAGTCCGACCGTGTTATTGCAACCGTTTCTTATGAAAAAGCCTAGCCAAACACGGCAGGAACAATTGAAATAATGTTGGTATTTTCAGAAAAATGAATAATTTCAACCCATCTATTGTACAGGTCTTGCAAGCTTTTGTCAAATCACAGTTAGAGAAAGCAAGTTCTCTCAATAGCTGTATGCTTTATCATAGCAAACTTTTATCGACTTTTTAAAAATTGTAAAAATATCCAACTGACTACATATAAATGTTTTTAGCGAGTTTATTGGCATTTGAAGAAAGTTTTTTATAAATCTGATGAAAAACGTTATAATACACTTAAGGATGATACATTCAAATGGACATAATGGGAGCTTCGCCTGAAGAGGTTATAACTTTTTATAGAGTCATTAGGCCTTGAATTACTAGACTCGAAAGGTTGTAGAGCTCTATGAAAAACTCAAATCTAAGTTACGTTTTACTTACAAAGGATAAGATACTTAGAATGTTCTAGGTGTTTTTTTGTGTGCATAAGAGGAACTAGATACCATAAAACGCACAATGGCGCATTTGGTATTAATTTGTTATAATGGGAATGTTGAACGAGGAGTTATTATGAAATTCGAGAAAAAACAAGTCTATTATGTTGTCTTTGCTTTCATTATTTGTTACGCCATACAGGCTTATTGGCATAGCGGAGCGGCTTTGGTTTATACTATTTATCAAGCCAGCATTCCCTTTATGATTGGTGCGGGAATTGCTTATATTGTCAATATTGTCATGAGTGCTTACGAGAGCCTCTATGACCGCTTTTTGACACATCCTATCTTGCAAAAAATCAAGCGGTCAATAACGATGATTTTAGCCTATCTCACCTTTATTTTTGTGATTTTTTGGTTATTTTCAATTGTCTTGCCAGACTTAATCGTCAGTATCAATTCGCTTTTGCGGATTGATACCAGCGGATTTTCTCATTTTATCAAGGAAATCAGTGACAATAGTGTCATCAAAGAATCTTTGAATTATTTTGGCAGTTTGTCTGATATTACCACCACCCTTTCAGATTACAGTCGCCAATTCCTAAATCAAGTCTTGTCTGTTTTAACAGGCGTGTTGACATCTGTTAGTACCATTGCTTCAACAGTCTTGAACATTTTTGTTAGCCTTGTTTTTTCAATCTATATCTTGGCTAGTAAAGAAGAATTGGGACGTCAATTTAATGTTTTGATAGATACTTATATCAGCAAATACGCTGACGGTATTCGCTATGTTTTTGGTATTTTACACTTGCGTTTTCACGGTTTCTTCGTGGGTCAAACCATTGAAGCGGTGATTTTAGGAACGTTGACCACTTTGGGAATGTTCCTGCTTGATTTCCCATACGCAGCAACTATCGGTATCCTTGTTGCCTTCTTCTCATTGATTCCGATTGTTGGGGCTTACATTGGGGCAACCATTGGTTTTATCCTCATTGCCACTCATTCCGTTTCACAAGCTTTCTTCTTCTTGATTTACTTGGTTATTTTGCAACAATTCGAAGGAAATGTGATTTATCCGCGTGTCGTTGGAGGGTCAATTGGACTTCCTGGTATGTGGGTCTTGATGGCCATCACTATCGGTGGCGCACTTTGGGGTGTCTTGGGAATGATTGTCGCTGTGCCAATTGCTGCTAGTCTTTATCAAATGATTAAAGACAACGTTGCCAAACGTCAACAAGCCCAGTCAAACAACTTAGAATAACTATGACGATGAAAAAAATGAATTTACTCTTTGCCATCGATGATGGCTATGTGCAACAATTTATGGTGACCTTGTATTCCATTCACCAAAACAGTTCCAATCAGCAATTTTCTGTTTATGTACTGCAAAAAACGGAGCTAGCACAAAACGAAGCGATTGAGACATTTTGCCATAAGCTAGGTCTTGATTATCACCCTGTTGTGATTGGCGAGAAATCCTTTGAAGATGCACCGACAACAAATCGTTATCCTGAAACCATTTATTATCGTTTATTGGCACATGAATACTTGCCACAAGATTTGGATAAAATCTTATATGTTGACGCAGACATTTTGTGTTTAAATGACATGGTTGCCCTCTACGAGATGGATTTGGAGGATAAATTGTACGCAGCGGCCAGCCATACGTCAGACGGTAATATTTCAAATTTGGTCAATAAGCTACGCTTGCGAAATTTTGAAGCCGAAAGTTACTTCAATTCTGGCGTGCTTTTGATGAATTTGGAAGCCATTAGGCAATCGGTTTTTCGAAAAGACATTTTGGATTACATTGAGAAAAATAGTCACCTGCTCTTTTTGCCAGACCAAGATATTCTAAATGCTTTATATGGTCATCGCACGGTGCTCATTCCAGACCAAATCTACAATTACGATGCACGCTACAACGTGCTTTATTACGGCAGAAGTTCAGGTGAGTGGAACTTGAACTGGATCATTGAAAATACCGTTTTCTTGCATTTTTGTGGACGTGACAAGCCTTGGAAAAAAGATTATAGAGGTCGTTATAGTGCCCTTTACAAACATTATTGGCACCGTACCTTGCGTTTAAAAGACAGCAAAGATTAAAACACAAGTTCCTTCGCTTACGAATAATTAAGTGGAGGGACTTTTTTATGTATAGAATCGATGCCGCATCCGCTTCTCAGTTGCCTCGAGAAAGACTGCAACATTTAGGAGCCGAACAATTAAGCAACCAAGAATTATTGGCCATTTTATTGCGAACGGGCACCAAGCAACTCCCTGTTTCAGCCCTTTCGCAGCAAATATTAAAACAAATCAATCGCCTGTCTGATTTGGAACACCTTTCTTTGCAGGAATTGCAACAAATTGACGGCATAGGAGTAGTCAAATCCATTGAAATCAAGGCCATGATTGAATTATCCAAACGGATTTTCAAAGACGTTTGCCTAGACAACGAGCGCATTTTAAGTAGTGAAAAATTGGCGCAAAAAATGATGCTGGAATTGGGAGCACAAAAGCAGGAGCATCTTGTTGCCATTTACCTAGACACACAAAATCACATCATCGAGCAACACACGATTTTCATTGGAACGGTTAGACGGTCAGTAGCAGAACCGCGTGAAATTCTCTATTATGCTTGTAAAAACATGGCGACATCTGTGATTATCGTACATAATCACCCGTCTGGCCTACCCCATCCAAGTGAAAACGACGTGCGATTTACCGAAAAAATCAAAACGGCTTGTGAGATGATTGGCATTTGCTGCTTGGACCACATTATTGTTGGCAAATACCGTTATTATAGTTTTCGAGAAGAGGAGCATATTTTAGTTTAAATAAAAAATACCTTAGAACATCCTGTTTCTAGGGTATTTTTAGACTGATTATTTTGATTGATTCATGAAATACAATAGCGTTTGCAATTCACTGGTTAAATCAACGTATTGTACAATGGTGTCTTTAGGGACACTGAGGTGTACAGGTGAAAAGCTCAAGATACCACGAATACCAGCACTGACGAGGTAGTCAGCTACCTCTTGAGCCTTGGTACTTGGCACGGTCAAAATCGCCGTTTCAATACCAGATTCTTTGACGTGTTCTTTTAGGGTTGAAATACCATAAATAGGAATGCCGTCTGACGTTGTTTGCCCAACCAATTCATTATCATCGGTATCAAAAGCCATCACAATTTGCATTTTGTTACGATCGTGGAAACGATAGTGTAGTAAAGCCCGTCCAATATTACCGCAGCCTACCAATAGAACTGCCGTGGTCGAGTGGTCGTTTAAAATATCCGCAAAAAAATTCATCAATTTTTTGACGTCATAACCAAAACCACGCCGACCTAACTCACCAAAGTAAGAAAAATCTCTACGGACTGTTGCAGAATCAATTCCCATGGCATCTGCAATTTGTTTTGAGCTCGCTTTTTCAATATTATCTGTATTGAATCGCTTGAAAATACGATAATAAAAGGATAGCCGTTTAGCTGTCGCTTTAGGAATAGATTTATCAGTCGTCACAATACCATCTCCTCATATTTGTTACTTCTATTGTAACAAAAAGCTTGTGAAAAGAAAAACAAATTTCATAAATTCCGATAAAAAAAGCCTGATTTCTAAGTAAAACTAGAAATCAAGCTGATGATCATTAAACGGATGTTTTGGTGAAAATATCACGTTCAACAAGGCTATCCATCAAGAAGTAAAATTTCTCTTGTAAAATGGTGTTATCTTCTGATTTGAAAATGTTGACGAGGCGTAGACCAGATTTGTCCGTAATGTTCATTTTAAAGCCTGTTAGCTCTTTGTTAATAGTGATTTTTAGGGCAAAACCTTCACCAGAATTAGGGACTTTTTCCAATAAACGTATCAATTCATAATGTCCTACACGATTTTGAGTAAAAGTCGTGTCGCGAAGGGTATATTTTTTAACGTCATCGCTAAGAGTATAGCTATATAGGCAGTCTGTTAATGTAATTGTTTTTTCAAATGCCATCTTATTTTCCTATTATTTCTACTAATTTTTGGGCGAACTCTTGCACTTCTGATAGTGTGTTGAGTTCAGAGAAACTGATGCGAATAGACTCGTTTAAACGTAGTGAGTCTTGGCCATACATACTGGCTAACACATGACTTGGCTCAACCGTACCAGCCGTGCAGGCAGAACCTGTTGAAACGGCAAATCCAGCCAAATCTAACTGGGTTAATAATGTGGCATTATTGTGATGAGGAAAACCGATATTAAGCACATGAGGCATCGTGTTGGCTGTTTCATTGAGGTAATAGTCCAAGCCAGAAATAGCCTCCAAAAAGGCATCACGCAAGATTTGAACGTGGTCATAATTGGCTTTTTTATTTGCCACACTATCGGCCAAGGCTTGTGCCATCCCAGCAATACCAACCATGTTTTCAGTACTTGCTCGGCGTTTTTCTTCTTGCTCCCCACCATGAAGTAGGTTATCAAAGTGTTGCGGCGTCGAATATAAAATACCAACGCCCTTTGGACCGTGGAATTTATGGGCAGAAGCAGACAAAAAGTCGGCTTTTAACTCCTCAGGAAAAACGTCCAATTTTCCCACGGCCTGAACAGCATCCACGTGAAAAACAGCTTGATGCGATTCAAGGAGTTCTCCGATTTCCTTGACGGGTAGGAGGTCGCCTGTTTCGTTATTAGCCAACATGGTGCTAACTAAAATGGTATCATTACGCAAAGCGTCAGCCACTTGTTGGGCAGAAATCGTCCCGTTTTGAGGTTGCAAATAAGTTACTTCAAAACCAAAACTTTCTTCCAAATAAGTCATTGTGTGTAAGACAGAGTGATGCTCGATAGCCGTTGTAATCAGGTGTTTTCCCTTATTTTGATTGGCCAAAGCATAGCCTTTAATAGCAGTATTGTTGCTTTCAGTTGCTCCTGAGGTGAAGATAATGCGGCGTGGGGTTGTCTTGAGGGCAGACGCAATCATTTGCCGATAAGTACGCAGGCGGTAGTTGGCACGGCGTCCAATCCTGTGAATGCTAGAAGGGTTACCAAAATCGGTGGTCATGATATCCTTCATCGCCTCAATGACAGACGGAGTTAGTGGAGTAGTAGCAGCATTATCAAAATAAATCATATCTCAATCCTTTTTAGCGTCGTATGAAAAGAGTGGGCTAAGTGGTGCTTTTTCGTGGATACGAATAATAGCATCCGCAATCAATTCACTGGCAGAAAGGTATTTCAAGTTTTTAGGAAGAAGTTCCTTAGTGTCAACAGAATCGGTTACAACAATTTCTTTGATAGGAGCAGTATTTAGCGTATCAGCGGCACCGCCAGCAAACAATCCGTGACTGGCTACCGCATAAATCTCAGTTGCACCTTCGCGTTCAAGGATTTTAGCTGCTTCAGCAAACGTACGACCTGTATTTAAAATGTCATCGATAAGGATGGCTTTTTTATTTGCAACTTCACCGATAATGTAACCTTCTTCGCGGTGTGAGTCGTCTTGAGCGTAGTCGATGATAGCGATAGGTGAATCAAGGTATTCGGCAAGGCTACGAGCACGTTTGATTCCTGAGTTTTTAGGACTGACAATAACAACATCTTCCCCTTTTAAATCAAGGTTGTAGCAGTATTCTGCAAACAAAGGTACAGTGTACAAGTTATCTACTGGAACGTCAAAGAAACCTTGAACTTGGACAGCGTGAAGGTCTAGTGTAAGAAGACGGTCAACACCAGCTTTAACAAGCATATTAGCCACTAGTTTAGCAGTAATTGGTTCACGTGATGCGGCAATGCGGTCTTGACGAGAGTAACCAAAGTAAGGAATCACCACGTTTACGGTGTTGGCACTGGCACGTTTACAAGCATCAATCATGATGAGCAACTCCCAAAGGTTGTCATTCACTGGGTAGCTCGTTGATTGGATAATGTAGATATCATCACCACGAACAGTTTCTTCGATGTTAATCATGATTTCGCCGTCTGAGAATTTGCGTGTTGACACTTTTCCTAGCGGCACCTTAACGGCATCCGCAATTTTTTTGGCAATTTCCACATTAGAAGAAAGAGAAAAAAGCTTAAATTGTTTGTCGGCGTAAAGTTCTGCCATGATATAAATATACTCCTTTAAACATTAATAGTTCTATTCTATCAAAAAAGATGGAATTATTCAGCATTTTATAACGAAAAATGGGCTGAAATTATTTTAGTGTGGCACTGAAACGAGCCACCTTGCTTTTAGCGTATTTAAAATGAATGTGGTTTTGGGCTAGGAAACGGTCAAAATCGGCCTTACCTTTATCGGCATCTTCCACCTCTAACTCCAACTCATAATCTTGTTTGCCAGCGTATTGATTGCTATCTAGCGCCATTAAACCGATAGACGTTTTCATTTCGCGGCGAGTGGTTGTCAAATGCCCAAAACACTTCAATGCAGCTGGATCAACTCCATTTTCTCGAATGTGATCAAAAAATGCAATCTTTGGAAAATGATTGGTTTGAATAATGTTTTTTGCTTCTTCTAAAGTCAAATCGTGATTGTGTTCCAAATTGCCAACTTTTTTGGGCACTTTAAGAGTGAGTTCGGCGCGGTCGTCAAATGTGCGAATGCGCAAGGACATCCGATTGGCTTTCATATCAAATGCCGCTGTATCAAAGTAGTAGTTGGTTTGAGTAACAGGAGCGACTTGTGCAAATTGTGGGCTCAAACGGTTAAAATCATCCTTGTTTAATAAGGTTTTGTATTCTATTTCAAGATGTGTCATAAGCCAGTTTTCCTTTGTGATAAAAATAGTGAATATGATATAATTAGAATGTTATACTAATTCTATAAAAAAGTTATTTATTTGACAAGAATGGACTTGTCATGATAAAGGGGGATGATGATTTTTGGATTGGGAAAAGTTTTTGGATCCGTATATCCAAACCGTAGGAGAGTTAAAAATCAAACTGCGAGGGATTCGAAAGCAATTTCGAAAGCAAAACAGACACTCTCCGATTGAGTTTGTCACAGGACGTGTGAAATCGGTTGAGAGTATTCAAGAAAAAATGGCACTCCGAGGCATTAAGCTTGAAAATATCGCTCAAGATTTGCAAGATATTGCTGGGGTACGTATTATGGTTCAATTTGTCGATGACGTGGAGGAAGTCTTGACGCTATTGCGTAGCAGACATGATATGACCATTATCCAAGAACGCGACTACATCAACAATATGAAATCAAGTGGTTACCGTTCATACCATGTGATTATTGAGTATTCTGTTGATACTATAGATGGTCAAAAAACAGTCCTAGCCGAAATTCAAATTCGGACTTTGGCCATGAATTTTTGGGCAACGATTGAACATTCCTTGAACTACAAGTACAAGGGGGAATTTCCAGAAGAAATCAAGAAACGTTTGGAAATCACGGCAAAAATTGCTTTGGAATTGGACGAGGAAATGCGGAAAATTAGGGAAGATATCAGAGAAGCACAGCTTTTATTTGATCCAGCGAGTCGAAAATTAAATGATGGAGTGTGGAATAGCGATGACACAGACGAATACTACAGGTAAAAACAAAAAAGCTATGCGTGTGGCTATTGTTTCAAATGGAAAAAAACAAAGTCGCCGAGTAGCTTCAAAATTGTTTGCGATTTTTAAAGAAGACAAGGATTTTTACTTAACCAAAAAAGACCCTGATGTAGTGATTTCAATTGGTGGCGATGGTATGTTGCTTTCAGCCTTCCATATGTACGAAAGAAATCTAGACACCGTCCGTTTTGTGGGGGTTCACACGGGGCATTTGGGCTTTTACACCGATTACCGTGATTTTGAAGTCGACAAATTGGTTGATAATTTGCGCTCAGACAAGGGCGACAAGGCTTCTTACCCTATCTTGAAAGTGAAAATTACCCTTGATGACGGCAAAGTCATTAACCTTAGAGCCTTGAACGAATCGTCAATCAAACGGATTGAAAAAACCATGGTGGCAGATGTCATGGTTAGCGATGTTATCTTGGAGCGTTTCCGTGGTGATGGCTTGTCTGTATCAACACCGACAGGAAGCACGGCTTACAACAAATCATTAGGTGGGGCTCTTTTGTACCCAACCATTGAAGCCATGCAGTTAGCTGAAATTTCAAGTTTAAATAACCGTGTTTATCGCACCTTAGGGTCATCAATTGTTGTGCCTAAAAAAGATAAGATTGAAATCAAGCCGACCCGCCAAGGTATCTATACCATTTCAGTGGACAATAAAACCATGCATTATAAAAATTTATCTAAAGTGGAATATCGGATTGATTCTAAAAAAATTAGCTTTGTGGCAACCCCATCGCATACAAGTTTTTGGGAACGTGTCACAGATGCTTTCATAGGAGATTTGGATTCGTGAGATTTGAATTTGTTGCCGACCGTCAAACCAAGGTCAAGACATTTCTAAAAAGCCATGATGTTTCAAAAGGGTTACTCGCCAAGGTTAAATTTAAAGGGGGGAATATTTGGGTTAACGGCGTTGAGCAAAATGCGATTTACCTCTTAGAAAAAGGAGATGTCGTCACGATTGAGATTCCTGACGAGCAAGAGCACGAAACCCTCATTCCCGTCAAACACCCTTTGGATATTGTCTATGAGGACGAGCATTTTCTAATCATCAATAAGCCAAGCGGCTTTGCTAGCATTCCAAGTGTTTTGCACTCTAACACCATCGCTAATTTTGTGAAGGCTTATTATATGGAAAATGATTACCCTAATAAGCAGGTTCATATTGTGACCCGTTTGGATAAGGATACGAGTGGTTTGATGCTTTTTGCCAAACACGGCTACGCTCATGCCAGACTAGATAAGCAGCTGCAAAGCAAGTCTATTGAAAAACGTTATTTGGCTTTGGTTTCTGGCAAGGGAGAATTGGAAGATAGCGGCGAGATTATTGCACCAATTGCTCGCTCAGATGACAGCATCATCACGCGCCGTGTTCACCCATCAGGCAAATACGCTCACACCAGCTATCAAGTGGTCGAACGTTTTGGTGATGTGGCCTTGGTGGACATTCGGTTGCACACAGGACGCACCCATCAAATTCGCGTGCATTTTGCGCACATTGGCTTTCCTTTGCTGGGAGATGATATGTATGGCGGTCGGATGGATTTAGGCGTCACACGTCAAGCTTTGCATTGCCATTACTTGCGTTTTAGAAATCCTTATGACAATAAGGAGATTATCCAGAAAATCCCCTTGACAAAAGACTTTGAAAACGTTATCATTAAATTACAAAAAAATTAGAATTGAAGGTTGTTTATATGGGAATTCGCTCTTTATTTGGCAGTTTGCGCGGAAAAATCATTGGAAAAAACCTCAAGATTGTCTTTCCTGAAGGCAGTGACGAACGTGTTTTGCGTGCGGCAACACGTTTGAAATTTGAGGGATTAATAGAACCGATTATTCTAGGAGAACCTCAGGTCATTCGTGAAACACTTGACATGATTGGATTTGCTGATTTGAATTACATCATCATTAACCCAGAGGAATACGATGGCTTTGATGAGATGAAAGCAGCTTTTTTAGAAATTCGCAAAGACAAGGTAACACCTGAAGAAGCTGATGAACTCTTACACGATGTCAATTATTTTGGAGTTATGTTAGTTAAAATGGGGCTTGCTAACGGGATGGTATCAGGTGCCATGCATTCAACGGCAGCTACGGTTCGACCAGCCCTTCAAATCATTAAAACTAAACCAGGCGTATCAAGAACTTCAGGAGTATTTTTGATGAGCCGTGAGACAACCGAACAACGTTTGGTGTTTGCTGATTGTGCCATCAATGTAGACCCAAATGCCCAACAACTCGCTGAGATTGCTGTCAACACAGCAGACACCGCTAAAATTTTCAACCTAGATCCTAAAGTAGCTATGCTTAGCTTCTCAACTAAGGGCAGCGCTAAAGCCCCCCAAGTGGAAAAAGTTCAAGAAGCTCTGCAATTGGCTAAGGAAGCACGACCTGACCTTGCTATTGACGGGGAATTACAATTTGACGCGGCTTTTGTGCCTGGAACTGCAGCTCTTAAAGCGCCAGGTAGTGACGTTGCAGGACAAGCAAATGTCTTTATCTTCCCAGACCTTCAATCAGGAAATATTGGTTACAAGATTGCCCAACGTTTGGGAATGTTTGAGGCTATCGGGCCAATTCTCCAAGGTCTTAACCAGCCTGTTAACGATTTATCTCGTGGCTCAAGTGCCGAAGATATCTACAAATTAGCCATTATCACAGCTGCCCAAGCTATTGATGATGACGAATAAACACAAAGTTCAGTTGGATAATCCAACTGACTTTCTCATTTAGCAAATAGAAAAGAGAAATCATGTCAAAAATTGTTTTAGTAACAGGGGCTTCTGCTGGATTTGGCATAGCCATTGTCAAAACATTAGTTGCTGACGGCTATCAAGTGATTGCTTGTGCCCGTCGCTTTGATAAATTGCAAGAGTTGCAAGCCGAGTTGGGACAAGACAAGGTCTATCCCCTCCAAATGGATGTGGCTCAGCCAAAAGCTATTGATGCGGCATTGGCTAGCTTACCT
The DNA here is from genome assembly GCF_002360305.1 of Streptococcus sp. UBA3373. Classification (NCBI taxonomy): domain Bacteria; kingdom Bacillati; phylum Bacillota; class Bacilli; order Lactobacillales; family Streptococcaceae; genus Streptococcus; species Streptococcus sp. UBA3373. The sequence goes on from NZ_DEQF01000014.1 coordinate 52,569, forward strand.
GAACAATGGCGCGCTATCGATGTTTTGGTCAATAATGCTGGTTTGGCGCTAGGTTTGGACAAGGCCTATGAGGCTGATTTTACCGATTGGATGACCATGATTAATACCAATATTGTAGGCTTGATTTACCTCACACGACAAGTGCTGCCAGATATGGTCAAACGCAATTCTGGTTTGATTATCAATCTTGGTTCTACCGCTGGAACTGTTCCTTACCCAGGCGCAAATGTTTACGGGGCATCAAAAGCCTTTGTTAAACAATTCTCCCTCAATTTACGAGCGGACCTTGCAGGTACTAAAATCCGCGTGTCTAATATTGAACCAGGCTTGTGCGAAGGAACAGAATTTTCAAATGTGCGCTTTAAGGGAGATGATGAGCGAGTTGCCAAACTCTACGAAGGAGCACATGCTATTCAACCTGAGGATATTGCTAACACGGTATCTTGGATTGCCAGCCAGCCTGAGCACGTTAATATCAATCGCATTGAAATCATGCCTGTTTCACAGACATTTGGTGCGCAGCCCGTTTATCGCGACTAATCAAAGTAGCAACACCTTTCTTGCTAGTCAAGGAGGTGTTTTTTCATACCATTCTATTAGAAAACGCTAACATCATACTATCTTTTCCTTTAGCCAGCTCTTATAATGACAGTAAAAGGAGGGAAAAACATGGGCGCAGAAATGCCTGATAAGCTTTGGGCAATTGATTTTGATGGCATGATTGGTGGCAACGGTTCTTACGTGGAGTGTGACGGTCAGGTTGTCATGCACCAACTGATATCAAAAGAAGACACCAAGGTGATTGTGGATTGGTTGCAGGAGCGTGTTTTAGCCTTTTATTTGAAATCAAACAACGGCCTTTTTGCCTCAGACAATTCAAAGAAGCGGCTTGTCCTATCATGCGCCAATACGCCATGCGTAAGGGAAAAACAGCAGCAGAGGTGAAAGATTTGGAAGCAGAGGATACTTTGTACGGCTTGGTTTATGGGGATGAATTGTATTGCGATGATGTCAATAAGGTGAGTTTTATTCTCAAGACGTATCAAGACCATTTGGATTCTGTCCTAGTTTTTCCAAATCTCAAAGCAGGGACTTGGAGTGGCCGTGGGGAAACGGCATTATTTGGCGACCTAGGTGTCAAAGATATTACCAAGGCCCATGCCATTGATGTGCTTTTAAAGTATCTGCAAGCGGACAAACAAGACACTATTGCCTTTGGCGATGCTAAGGTGGATATTCCTATGCTTGATTATTGCGAGATTGGGGTTGCCATGGGAAATGGAGGTCCTGACAGTCTAGCCATGGCCAATATGGTCACCGATGATGTGGAAGAAGATGGTTTGTTTAATGCTTTTAAAGCATTAAAGTAAATTGAGTAAAAAGAGGATATCGTAGAATAGTACCAAGAAAACGGTTTATAAAACTAGTTTTTACCAACTGCGATTGTTATAATACTATTGAAAACACAGCAATAAGGAGAATCGTTATGTTACACAAAACCTTAAAACCATTTCCAGAACATTTCTTGTGGGGTGCATCAACATCTGCTTACCAAGTAGAAGGAGCAGCCTTAGAAGACGGCAAAGGGCCTTCATGCCAAGACGTGAAAGACATTCCTGCAGGAACAGCAGACTTGTCGGTATCTGTTGACCATTACCACCACTACAAAGAAGACATTGCCTTAATGGCAGAAATGGGCTTCAAATCTTACCGTTTCTCTATTTCATGGAGCCGTGTCTTGCCAAAAGGTGTTGGTGAAGTGAATCCAAAAGGAATCGCCTTTTACAATGATTTGATTAACGAATGTTTGAAATATGACATTGAACCTATCGTGACTATGTTCCACTTTGATATGCCAGCAGCTCTTGATGAACGTGGTTCTTGGTCAACGCATGAATCAGTTGATTGGTTTGCAGAATACGCTCGTGTCTTATTTGAAAACTTTGGTGACCGTGTTAAATATTGGCTGACCATCAACGAACAAAATATGCTAACCTTGGTGGGTCCTGTCATCGGAACCCTCCACATTCCAGAAGGAACAACAAATGTAACCAAAGAAGTTTACCAACAAAACCATCACCAATTGGTTGCGCAAGCCAAAGCCATGCAAATTTGTCACGAAATGTTGCCTGAGGCTAAAATTGGTCCTGCTCCAAATATCTCACTTGTTTATGCGGCATCATCAAAACCAGAAGATGTTTTGGCATCACAAAACTTTAACGCTATCCGTAACTGGCTTTATTTAGATGCTGCGGTTTACGGTGTTTACAACAACTTGGTTTGGGCTTATTTGGAAGAACAAGATGCTACACCAGTTGTTACCGAAGAAGACTTGGCTATCATGAAGGCTGCAAAACCTGATTTCATCGGATTTAACTACTACAATACAGCAACCGTGGCTGCTTCTGATGGAACAGAAAACCTAAACCCATCAGCTGACCAACAAACAGCTCGTGGAGAAGCTGGTTTCTACCGTGGCGTTGACAATCCAAACCTACCAAAAACCGAATTTGGCTGGGAAATTGACCCAATTGGTTTCCGTGCAACTGTTCGTGAAATGTACAGCCGTTACCGCCTCCCACTTCTCGTAACTGAAAACGGACTAGGAGCATACGATACCCTAACAGAAGATGGCAAAGTTCATGACCAATACCGTATCAATTACTTGCGCGCCCACATCGAACAAATTCAATTGGCTATTACTGACGGCGTGGATATGCTTGGGTACAACCCATGGTCTGCCATTGACTTGATTTCAACTCACGAAGGCATTCGTAAACGTTACGGCTTTATCTATGTGGATTGTACAGACGAAGAAATCGGTACCCTCAAACGTTACCGCAAAGATTCATTCTTCTGGTACAAGAAAGTCATCGCAACTAACGGACAATATTTGTCAGATTAATCAGATAGTTACAGGGAATTCTAATAATCCGATATAAACGAATAATGCAAATAAGCAAAGGAAAATAATTGACACAAAACGAACGCTATTGTAATATATTAATGGAAGGGTAAGTTTTTACCCAGCGATGCTCTTTGATCCATTCTTGAAAAGAGTCATAGGAAGGTCACTATTTATGAAAATGTTTCTGTGTTCCTTGCTTTAGATGAGGGATAGGGAAACCATGGAGAAACTATTATGTATAACGAAATGCCTGTATTTGACTACGAAGACATTCAATTGATTCCTAATAAGTGTATTATTAAGAGTCGTTCAGAAGCTGATACTCATGTGACCTTGGGACGCCACACCTTTAAACTCCCTGTGGTACCTGCTAATATGCAAACCATCATTGATGAAGATATTGCAGAAAGTTTAGCAAAAGATGGGTATTTCTACATCATGCACCGTTTTGACGAAGACTCTCGCAAACCATTTGTGAAACGCATGCATGACCAAGGCTTGATTGCTTCGATTTCAGTGGGTGTTAAAGATTACGAATATGACTTTGTCACAAGCTTAAAAGAGGACGCACCAGAGTTTATTACGATTGACATTGCTCATGGGCATTCTGATAGCGTCATTAACATGATTAAGCACATCAAGAAAGAATTGCCTGACACCTTTGTTATTGCCGGAAATGTTGGTACGCCTGAAGCCGTTCGTGAGTTGGAAAATGCGGGTGCAGACGCGACAAAAGTCGGTATCGGTCCTGGTAAAGTCTGCATCACAAAAGTAAAAACTGGTTTTGGTACTGGCGGATGGCAATTGGCAGCTTTGCGCTGGTGTGCGAAAGCCGCTCAAAAACCTATTATCGCAGATGGTGGTGTGAGAACACACGGTGATATTGCCAAATCAATCCGTTTTGGTGCTACAATGGTTATGATTGGTTCACTTTTTGCAGGGCATTTGGAAAGTCCTGGAAAACTAGTTGAAGTGGATGGCGAACAGTATAAAGAATACTACGGTTCTGCTTCAGAATACCAAAAAGGTGAGCACAAAAACGTCGAAGGTAAGAAAATCCTTTTACCTGTCAAAGGTCATTTGAAAGACACCTTGCAAGAAATGCAAGAAGACCTTCAAAGTTCAATCTCTTATGCAGGTGGCCGTGACTTGCATAGCTTGACGCGCGTGGATTACGTGATTGTTAAAAATTCGATTTGGAATGGGGATTTCATTTAATCAGATGATAAAAGCAAAAAGGAGTAGGAGCTATTACTGCTATTCCTTTTTGTGTGTTTGAAAGCATATCATTCGCTCCCTTGGTCAAGAAATGGTATGCTGGTAGGAGATTATTGGATTAGAAAAGTCAGAAGGGAAATTGTCGCTATGAAACGATTATTAAGGGGAT
>NZ_DEQF01000017.1:0-6462 GCF_002360305.1 Streptococcus sp. UBA3373
AGGAAGAGTATAATCGAGAGAAAAGGACAATTGAGAGCATCCTTCAAGAAGGACTTGATTGATTATTTCTTGCTTTAGTTCAGGAGAATAATACCTATTCTTACTTTTCTTAACAACCTCAACACCATATCTATGAGTTTAATCATATATTTTAGGTACCAAGACATTCCATTTTTTCTTAGTTTGTATATTTCCAATTTATCTTCATAAGTTAATTTCATACAAAAAGCATCCCGATCGTTAGATTTTATGTCTAACGATCGGGGTGCAGTTCAAAAACTTTGCTACTTTTGTTTTGATTAATAATCTGGTCGCAAAACACCTGTGACGGTTTCTTTAGTGGCTTCAATATCACCGTCAATAACAACGTCAATGATACGTTTGGCATCTTCTGGTGGACATGGAACCAATGGCAAGCGTAGCGGACCTGTTTCAAAGCCAAGGTAATTAAGCACAGCCTTAACAGGCGCAGGACTTGGGTAAGAGAACAAGGCATTCACTTTCGGAATGAATTGGCGTTGGATGGCAGCCGCTTTTTTAATGTCACTGTTTTCGATAGCTGTCAGCATGTCGTGCATCTCATCACCATTAACGTGAGAAGCAACCGAAATCACACCGTCTGCCCCAAGATTCATGGCATGGAAAGCATCACCATCTTCACCTGTGTAAACCAAGAAATTCTTAGGTTTGTGTTCAATCAAGTAAGCCATATTGGCTAGGCTGGTACATTCTTTAACCCCAATAATATTAGGGTGTTCAGCCAAACGCAGCATGGTTTCAGGAGTCATTTCAACCACTACACGACCTGGGATATTGTAGATAATGATTGGCAAATCGCTGGCATCAGCAATGGCTTTAAAGTGCTGATACATGCCTTCTTGCGATGGCTTATTGTAATAAGGAACGATGGCTAAACCAGCCGCAAAGCCTCCAAAGACTGCTACTTCACGAGCAAATTCAATGGAGTCGCGCGTGTCGTTTGTTCCGATACCAGCAATCAGTGGCACACGACCGTTGACGATTTTTTGAACTGCTGCAAACAACTCCAACTCTTCATCGTGGGTCAATGTTGGACTTTCTGCTGTTGTTCCTGCTAGTAAAAGTGCATCTGTGTGGTGAGCCAGCAAATGCTCCACCAATTTTGGCAATGCCCCAAAGTTAATAGAACCGTCTGCATTGAAAGGGGTGATCATCGCCGTAATGATTTTAACGTCTTTTAAATCTTCAATAGCCATCCTTATCTCCTATCCTTTTTGTCCTCTAATGTTCCTGTTTGTGTTTGCTTGGCTTATTTTAGTTCAAATTTTAATTCTTTTGTTGGGCGGACAAGACCACGTTCGTGAAGGGTTTCTGCAATTTGAACTGAGTTCCAAGCAGCACCTTTGAGGAGGTTATCTGAAACCACCCACATATGAATACCATTGGCAACATCCAAGTCCTTGCGAATACGACCAACGAAGGTTTCGCGTTTACCAACTGCATTAGCCGCTTGTGGATAAACTTGGTTAGCCACATCATCTTCAAGCACAGCACCTGGGAAGGCTGCGATAGCCGCTTTCACCTCATCAATCGGTGCCACTTCTTTGGTTTCAATGTAAACAGATTCTGAATGTGAATAAAGCACAGGCACACGCACACAAGTCGCAGAAACAGGAAGTTCTGGCTCTTCCATGATTTTCTTAGTTTCCTTGGTCATTTTCATTTCTTCATAAGTATAATCGTTGTCTGTGAACACATCGATTTGTGCCAAGGCATTAAAGGCAATTGGGAAGTGTTTTTTGTCCCCACCGCATGGCAAAATGTCAGCGCGGAGGTCTTTTGGTTCAACACCGTCGTTCACCACTTCCTTGATTTCACGAAGGGTTTCATTAATAGCCGATTGGCCCGCACCTGAAACAGCTTGGTAAGTTGATACAATAACACGGCTCAAGCCCCATTTTTGGCGAATAGGTTCCAAAGCAACCATCATTTGAATGGTTGAACAGTTTGGGCAGGCAATGATTCCGTTGTGGTCATCTAGCGCGTGCGCATTAACTTCAGGAACAACCAAAGGCACATCTGGATTCTGACGGAAATAAGACGTGTTATCAACGACCACTGCTCCAGCTTTTACCGCATAAGGAGCAAATTTAGCTGACACTGAACCACCTGCTGAGAAAAGAGCAATATCAACGCCTTCAAATGACTCTTCAGTGGTCAATTCAACCGTCACATCCTGCCCCTTGTACTGCAAAACCTTACCAGCAGAACGAGAAGATGACAAAAGACGCACCTTGTCAATCGGGAGTGTTGATTGTTCCAATTGTTGAATCATGCGAGTTCCAACGGCACCTGTGGCACCAACGACAGCGACTGTATAGCCCATTTCAATACCTCTTCCTGTGAAAATAGTTGTAATAGCTATTCTCGAAATTTTCTAAAAATTATAGTGCTTCTATTATACTATTTTTTTAAGCAAAAAGAAAGTTCTCCTTTAAGCAAATTGGCTCCCATTTTTTGAAAATTTACAGGCTATTTTTAGGGATTTTACAAAGGATTCTTCAATTTGCACTAGATAATTCCCTAACAACATGATATAATGTAAGCGTTTAGACGAACAAATAAAGGAGTTCTACTTATGTCTTATAGTCAAAATTATGAAAAATGGTTAAACTTTGAACAACTCCCTGACTATCTTCGTCAGGAATTGCTCCAAATGGATGAAAAAACCAAAGAGGATGCCTTTTACACCAACCTTGAGTTTGGTACGGCTGGTATGCGTGGATACATCGGTGCTGGTACAAACCGCATCAACATCTACGTTGTTCGCCAAGCAACTGAAGGATTGGCAAAATTGATTGAAACAAAAGGCGACGAGGCTAAAAAACGCGGTGTAGCTATTGCTTACGATTCTCGTCACTTCTCACCTGAATTTGCCTTTGAATCAGCACAAGTTTTAGCCCAACACGGCATTAAAAGCTATGTGTTTGAATCATTACGTCCAACCCCTGAATTATCATTTGCCGTTCGTCATTTAGACACATTTGCTGGTATCATGATTACTGCCAGCCACAACCCTGCACCATTTAACGGTTACAAAGTTTATGGTGAAGACGGTGGGCAAATGCCACCAGCTGATGCTGATGCTTTGACTGACTTTATCCGTACTATTGAAGACCCATTCACCATTGCTTTGGCTGACCTTGAAGAAAGCAAAGCTTCTGGCTTGATTGAAGTTATCGGTGAAGCGGTTGATGCAGAATACCTTAAAGAAGTTAAAGACGTGAACATCAACCAAAACTTGATTAATGAATACGGTAAAGACATGAAGATTGTCTACACACCACTTCACGGTACTGGTGAAATGTTGGCACGTCGTGCCCTTGCTCAAGCTGGTTTTGACTCAGTTCAAGTCGTTGAAGCTCAAGCTGTTCCAGACCCTGATTTTTCTACCGTTAAATCACCAAACCCAGAAAACCAAGAAGCCTTTGCTCTTGCAGAAGAACTTGGCCGCAAGGTCGATGCTGACGTGCTTGTTGCCACTGACCCTGATGCTGATCGTCTTGGTGTTGAAATTCGTCAAGCAGACGGTTCTTACCGCAACCTTTCTGGTAACCAAATCGGTGCTATTATCGCTAAATACATTCTTGAAGCCCACAAATCAGCTGGTACATTACCAGAAAATGCAGCCCTAGCTAAATCAATCGTTTCAACTGAATTGGTGACAAAAATCGCTGAAAGCTACGGTGCAACAATGTTTAACGTCTTGACTGGTTTCAAATTCATCGCTGAGAAAATTCAAGAATTTGAAGAAAAACGCAACCACACTTACATGTTTGGTTTTGAAGAAAGCTTTGGTTATCTTATCAAACCATTTGTACGTGATAAAGATGCTATCCAAGCCGTTCTTATCGTGGCTGAAATTGCCGCTTACTACCGTTCACGTGGTTTGACACTTGCTGATGGTATCGAAGAAATCTACAAAGAATACGGCTACTTCGCTGAAAAAACTATTTCTGTTACCCTTAGCGGTGTTGACGGTGCTGCCGAAATCAAGAAAATCATGGATAAATTCCGCAACAACGCTCCAGTGGCATTCAACGAAACAGCTATTGCCAAAACAGAAGATTTCTTGGCGCAAACAGCTACTACTGCTGACGGTAGCGTGACAGCTTTGACAACGCCACCAAGCAACGTGTTGAAATACACTCTTGCTGATGATTCTTGGATTGCAGTTCGCCCTTCAGGTACAGAACCAAAAATCAAATTCTACATCGCGACAGTTGGAACTGACTTGGCTGATGCAGAAGCTAAAATTGCTAACATCGAAGCTGAAATCAACAACTTCGTCAAATAAGACAAAAGAGAGGAACTTTCTCTCTTTTTTTGCATACAAAATCCCTCGCAGACACCTGCAAGGGTTATTCATTAAGCACCAAAATTGCTAAATAACTGTTTAAAGAAGTTCACGATAGCATTCCACATTCTCACTAAAAAGTTTTGGCTTGATTGTAACGTATCTGCCGCATTAAAGTTCAAATTCATACCTTTAAAGGTTGATTTTGATTGTTCGACAATACTATTTTTAAGTGAAGCTAGGGTTGAACGGAAGCTCTTGCTATTAACCACATCTGATTTTGATAAATTAACCGCGTAATTCACGATGAGGTTGACTTGGTTATTTGAAAGCACATTTTGCAGCTTGTAGTTGCTGAGGGTTTCATCGACAATTTTTTGAATATCTTCTTTAGAAGCCCCTTCGCCTGCGTCTGCTACGGCTGATTTGATATCAGCAAGTGCCACATTTAGCTGGTCGGCACTGTAACCACTGTTTCCTTCGTTTTCAGAATTGATAGTGGCTAAGGTGTCCAATTCTTCTTGGGCAAGTTCTTTGCTTTCGTCTGAAATCGTTGCCCCATTTTCTTCGAGTGAGTAATAAATACCTGCTAAGGCAGATTCACCAGTTACCGCGATAGGTGACGCCACTTCGATAGAAGCGTGCTCAATGCCTAAGGTTACCGCAGCATTACGGTACATATCCTTGGTCACTTTTGTGATGTTTTCAGGTGTGACAATGTTGACCGTAAGGACTTCAGAAGCGCCTAGTTTTTGGATTTTAACCGAAGAATACAACTGCAAGCTTGGATCATCCGCGACATTCATAATTTTGGCATAGGCGCTTGTTGAAATGGTTTTGATGTTGGTGTCTTTTGATTCATTGTAATTCAACAAAGCCAAGGTTTGCGAACGTTGCTCATCTGATAAAGAATAGCCTAAAACATATTGCGGTTGCACATAAGTTTCATCAATAACATCTTGAACAGATTGTCCAGCAGCCTGCACTTGCACCGCGCCTATCATCGAAGCGATAAGCAGGGCAACTGCCACGAAATACTTTTTGATACTGAACATGATTTATTCCTTTCTTAATTAAACTCCTTTGTTATTGTAATATTATAACATTTTTATAATATTTTTTCAAAATGAGGTGGTAATAAAAGCCCTGTAATAAAGGAAAAATCCATAGTAATATGATTTCTGATCTCTATTTACTTTTTAAACGGTAAATGTTTAGGGAAGCTAGTAGCATGATGATAACGTAAATTAACATGATTTGCTGGCTATGAACAATCATTTTTTCAGGATTGCTTAGTGATGATGTCAATAAAGACACCAATGACAATCCTACGGCTCCACCGATTTGGTGAACGGTATTAACAACACCAGACGCAGCTCCTGCTTCATCAGCCTTAGTATCGGATACCCCTTCGACAGTCATCGGCCCAAGAACAAGTCCTTGCCCAACCCCAATAAAAACCATCGGAATAGCGACACCTAAAAAGTAGCCATGATGTAAGCCCAAACTAACCCCAATGATATATCCCGTCAAATTCATAACCGTTCCCAAAACAAGAACAAAAACATTTGAAAAACGTTGAGTCAGGCGATTAACAAAAAGTGAAAAGATAAATTGTGTCAATGTCATTGGAATAAAAGCAAAAGCAGCTTGCAGTGGTGAATACCAAAAATAACGCTGAAGTGCTTGAGGCATCAAGAAGAAATAAGACATACTAGCACTCATAAAGAAAAAACGAGCAATATACGCACTTGAACGCATTCCATTTCTAAAAAGGCTAAGGGGCATCAACGGTTTTGAATGGTGACTTTCAATCTAAAGAAAAGTCACAAAAGCAAAAACACAAATCACTCCTGACAACCAATGTAAAACATTACCATTAATACTGTAAACAAGACTGCTAAAGGTTATTACTGATAAAATAGCACCCCACCAATCCAAAACTAAATCCTTATCTCTTAAAGATTGTGAGATAAATCGTTGCGTCAAGCAAAACATGATAATGCCCACAGGAACATTAATCAAAAAGCCATAACGCCAACTACTGTAACTCGTAATTAGACCACCAATCAGCAAACCAAAACTAGCCCCAAGCCCTGCTGTGACACCATAGTAGGCAATAGCTG
>NZ_DEQF01000017.1:6536-12761 GCF_002360305.1 Streptococcus sp. UBA3373
TTGAAACGCTCGCATCACAATAATCATGGTAGAACTTGTTGAAATACCAACTAAAAAGGAAGCAACGGTAAAAATAACAAGCCCTATTTGAAAAATGCGTTTACGTCCGTAAATATCTCCCATTCGTCCGAAAAATAGTAAAAAACCACCAAATGTTAACGTGTAAGCATTGCTAACCCAAGACAATAAAGTAGCAGATATCTGTAAATCTTGGCTAATGTGGACAGTACTGGTAAAGATAATCGAATTATCCAATAAAATCATAAAATAACTAAACAATACAATTGGTAATACCATACCAAATTTTTGAACTTTTTGAGCCATGTTTCTCCTTTTCAATAAGAAAAGCCATAGCAATATGACTTTCTTGATAAATGCTAAATAGAATAGTTAGCGTAGTTGATAAAAATGTAGAGAGCAAATTTGAGATAATTCACAATCTATCAAACTCCCGGTCAATGACAGCTAAGTTTTTCGCGATTCCTTTTTCTATCGCTTTAACCTTCAAAGCTCTCTTCTATCTTAAAACGATTTTCCGACAAAACCCGCTAGGAGTTCAAATGTTGCGGCTTCGTGGTGGTCTGCAAAGACAGTTGTATTCGTATTGAGTGTTTTGATTTGTGCCATGTCGTCGTCAGATAATTCGAAGTCAAAAATATCAAAATTTTGGCGGACACGTTCTGGTTTGGCTGATTTTGATAAGCTAACAATACCCCGTTGTAATTACCAGCGAAGCATCACTTGTGCTGTTGTTTTGCCGTATTTATCAGCGATAGCTTTTAGAATAGGGTTGTTAAAGATATCAAATCGTCCTTCAGCAAAAGCACCCCAGCTTTCAACTTGAACACCTTTAGACGCTTGGTAAGCGACAGAATCATCTTTTTGATTAAAGACATGAAGTTCAATCTGATTTACAGCAGGAATGACATCATTGAAAATGGCAAAGTTAGCTAATTGGTCATCTTCGAAATTTGATACGCCAATGGCACAAATTTTTCTGTCGTTATCGTTATAAAGTTCTTCCAGCGCACGCCATGCTCCAAAAGTATCACCCACAGGTTGGTGAAGCAAATAAAGATCGATGTAATCAGTATCAAGTTTGCGCAGCGATTCTTCAAAAGCCTCCTTGGCACCTTCGTAATTAATATGTTGAATGAAAGCTTTTGTTGTGATAAAGAGTTCTTCACGCGGAACACCTGAAGCTTTGATAGCTTTGCCGACAGCTTCTTCGTTGCCATAAGCTTCTGCGGTGTCGATTAAACGGTAACCTGTTTTGATGGCTTCTTCGACAGCTTTTTGACAAACATCTGGGTCAGGAATTTGGAAAACACCAAAGCCGACCATGAGCATTTTTACGCCGTTATTAAGCGTTACTGTAGGTTGTTGGATCATTTTTTCTATGCTAGTATGCAGTTGGCGTATGGTTATGAATTGGAAAATAAAAGGTACAGTTTAACAAGTAAACTGTACCTCAAAAATTGTATATTATGCGTAAAAATAAGTTGGTGTAAAGGTCTATTTTAATAGTAATGGTTAAAGATTATCATTGAAGAATGGTAGAATGGCTTCTACTGCTTCATCAACGAATGGATACAAGTCATACATATCGAAATGGCTTGCTTCAGGAATGACAACCCATTCTTTAACAGTACTTTTGGCTGCGTCAAAGATTTCACGTGATGCTGGTTGACTCCAAGCGTTTTCAGCAGTGATAACCAAGTAAGGTTTTGTCATCTCTTTCATGATTTCTGTGACATTGTATTTGATAAGTTCTAATTGGCTCCAAGCAACTACTTGATTGCTCCAACGTGGACGATTTCCACGAGCACTATAATAGTATTGAGCGCCTTCTTCAAAAGCACGTGGTTGGGAGTTAAGGTGAACCAATTCACCTGTACCATTTTCATAGGCTTCTTTGGCCGCTCTCACCTCATCTTCTGGCATGAAGAAATTCGTCATTGGAGATGTTGAAATATCTGAAATAGCTGGCACCACCGCTGTAATAGCTTTGAGACGTGGTTCTTTAACATCTGCAACTGACATGTATGAACCTGAACCGCAAATACCAAGCCCACCGATACGGTTGTTGTCAACATATGGCAAGCTTTCTAAGAAATCAACGGCCCCTTCAATGTCTGTCTCTTTAACATCAGGAAGTTCTTGCTGGCGTGGGAGACCTTCACTTTCACCAAAGTAGGCCCCATCAAAAGTTAGTGCAATGTAACCAGCTTCTGCCAAGAGATTAGCATAAGTTGCTTGCGCTTGTTCTTTAATTGAAAGCATTGGTCCTGTGACAACAATAGCCGCATAATTTTTAGTCCCATCAAACTCTGCTGGCAAATAAAGTTGCCCAGCCAAACGAAGGTCTAAAGCTTTATTTTTAAATGTTACATTTTGAATCGTCATGATGTTTTCCTCATTTCTTGTATTTAAGTCAGTCAACTGACTTAACCGTAAGCAAAACTTGCTTTACTAATATTGGTTATAGTATAACCTCTTCATTAAACTTTGAAAATTACTTTTGGATCTTACCAAGCATACGCCATTTGCATACCATTAGCTTGCTCCCATACCACCATCAACTGCTAGAATAGCACCAGTAACGTATCGTGCTTGTTCAGAAGCGAGATAAGCGGCAGCATTCGCAATATCCTCACTCGCTCCAACATAACACAAGGGAATCATACTAATAATATTATCCATATGCGCCTTAGCATCTTCTTCTGACAAATCAGTTTGATTCCAGATATCAGTTGCAATAGTTCCAGGGGCAATAGCATTAACACGCACGCTGTCAGCAGCCAATTCCATTGCCCAAACACGTGTAAAGTTTTTAACAGCAGCCTTGGCACCAAGATACATCGACATATTCGGACCACGGTGTTGCGCTCCAACAGTTGATAAATTAATAATCGTTCCCTTAGCTTTGAGAATAAATGGTAAAGTTTGAATAGTCATATCCAAAAGAGCTCGAACATCTAGGGCAAAAGCACGGTCATGATCCGCTAATGTCAATTTTTTTAGTGGCGTTACAGGAGCCCAACCTGCATTATTTACCAAGATATCTAACTGACCAGCAAAATCAGTTTCAATAGTTTTTGCAATTTTAGTGATATCATCAGAGTTTGTAATGTCAGCCACAACATAAGAAATATCTTTATTGGTATATGCCAATTTTTTTAAAATATTTTCTCGGCGTCCTGCAATAATAACTTTTGCTCCTTCGTTGGCATAACGTTCAGCAATAGCACGACCAATTCCTGAACTGCCGCCCGTTACAACGGCAACTTTATTTTCAAATATTTAGAGATCATAATTTCCTTCATTTTAGGATAATTAGTATACTACTTCACTTGAAAATTACTTTTAAAGTAAGCTAGTACACACATATATATGCTAAATTCAAATGAAAAACCAGCTGTTAAAAACTGGCTTTGTGTTTTATTCAGATACAATGACTAAAGACTTAATCGCTTCGCGTTTATCCATAGCTTCATAGGCTGCTTGAATGTCATCGAGATTGAAGCGTTTGGTAAAGACTTTACCTGGATTAATTTTTCCAGTTAGGACAGCATCAAGAAGCAGTTCTTTGTCATAGGTAGTTACTGAGGCAACACCACCTCGTAAACCAATATTTTTCCAGAAGAGTGCATTGGTGTTCATTTCTGCTTTTTGAGGAACACCTACACGACCAATCACAGCACCTGGACGGCAGACATTGACAGCTGTTTCAACTGATTGCACAGTTCCAACACATTCTAAAACAGCGTCGGCACCAGCACCATTTGTCAATACCATAACTTTTTCAATGGCTTCGTCACCACGTTCAGCTACAATATCAGTTGCGCCGAATTCTTTTGCTAGAGCTTGTCGGTCAGCATGACGACTCATGGCAATAATGCGTGTTGCCCCCAATAATTTAGCGCCAATAACGCCACACAAACCAACGGCACCATCTCCCATGACAACAACAGTATCGCCAGCTTTGACCTCTGCTGTTTTAGCAGCATGATAACCAGTTGCCATCACATCAGCCAAAGTCAAGAGAGAATTCAATACGTCATCTGAATAATCAGACGGTTGTCCAGGAATTTTAATAAGTGCCCAATCAGCATTTGTAAAGCGGAGATATTCACCTTGATAGCCAGCGTTACCACCTGGTTCCATATTGGTACAATTGCCATCAAAACCAGCACGGCAAGCAGCGCATTTACCACAACCATGTGTAAATGGAACAATGACAAAATCGCCAGCTTTAACTGAGGTCACCGCATTTCCTACTGTTTCAACAATGCCGATAGCTTCATGTCCAGTATAAGAATTTGGTTCGCGTTTAGAAATGCCTCTAAACCACCAAAGGTCGGAACCACAAACACACGCACGAACGATTTTAATAATGACATCTGTGTCTTTTTGAATTTCTGGCACAGGTGCTTCAGTAACTGTCATTTTCCCTGGTTCAATAAATGTCGCGACTTTCATTTTTTCTCCTTCTCTATTTATCTTAATAAACAGGACGTGTCAAACCTTGAGTATCGGGGTCGGCAAGACCTATACTTTCTCTATTGAGGTAAGTTGGGTCAGCAATCATTTTGACGACAACGTCTGCCATACTTTGACGTGATCCCGAAACACCGACATATGATTCTCCTTTGTGCGTGATACTGTATTTTACCTCATCACGGTCATTTAACCAAGGCAAGCGCAAAGTTGTGTAATCTAAGTCTGATTTTTCTAACAATTCGTCAGAACGTCGAGCACGATTGAGCCCCGCTTGCGTAAGCATTTCTGTATTCCAACGACCATATTCTCCAGGAACTTCTCCGTAAATTCCTAAAACATTTGAAGCTATAACACGTTTAACATCATTTTTAATCATTGCTGCAATAACATCTTGAGTCAGTTCGTTATCAGGGTCATAGTCAACATTTGAAATAAAAACAATATCCTGTCCTTGAACAGCCTTGTCCAACGTTTCTTGGTCATGAATATCAGCATCTACTGTCCTTACACGTGTAGGATTAATAGCCACTAAGTCATCAACACGATGACTTTTTCGTAAATAAAGTGTCAATTGAACATCATCTTGTTCGCTCAAAAGACGCTTCGCTACAATCCGTGCAATTTGTCCATTGGCACCCAAAATTAAAACATTTTTCATCTATATTTCCTCAATAATCTTTAAGATTAATCATTAGCATGAACATCATAGTTAGAGAGTAGCCAGTCTCCAACACCTGGTGCGTCTGGGTCATGAGCGCCTTTTCCTTTGTCAAGGACACGAAGCTCTGCCATTTCTTCAGCGGTCAATTCAAAATTAAAGAGGTCTTTGTTTGATGCCATGCGAACTTTCTTGGTTAATTTTGGCAAGACAATGATACCTTCTTGCACTTCAAATCGCAAAATAATTTGCCCAGCATCTTTGCCATATTTGTTAGCCAAGACTGTGATGATTGGTTCGGCAAATAAGTCTTTATTTCCTTGTCCGAGTGGCGCCCAAGCTTCGATTTTAACATCATCTTTTGCAAGCAAGTCACGTAGAGCTTTTTGTTGGAAATATGGGTTGAATTCTACTTGGTTAACAGCTGGAATCGTATTGAAATGTGGAACAAATTGATTCCAAAAGTTTGGCGTGAAGTTTGACACACCGATTGATTTGATTTTACCAGCTTCTTTAGCTTCTTCTAAAGTTTTCCAATCCTCTTCGACTTTGCCATAAGGTTGGTGAAGGAGGTAAAGCTCAAGGTAATCAAGTCCCATTTTTTCAAGAGTCGCATCGATGATTGCTTTAGCAGTTTCGTAAGCATAATCTTGGATCCACAGTTTGCTGGTAACAAAAATTTCTTCACGTGGAATACCAGAATTCTTGATTGCTTGTCCGACTTCTTTTTCATTGAAATAGGCTTGCGCTGTGTCGATATGACGATAGCCTACTTCTAAGGCTTCCTTAACAGCTGTATAGGTTGAACCGTCTGCAGGAATTTGGAAACACCAAACCCAACTGCTGGAATACGATTGCCATCATTTAAAGTAATTGTTTCTGTCATTATTTTTACCTCGTTCTTTTTTATACCTACATTTTACGTCTAAATGGCTCAAAAGTACATTACTTATGTGCTAAGCTAGCATGCGCTTTACGTATACTGATTTAGTTCGATTTAGCTTAAAATTTCCAAAAGGTACTTAAAGCAAGATAAGTATAACCCGTGGTGCTAGTTAAATTTA
>NZ_DEQF01000027.1:0-4865 GCF_002360305.1 Streptococcus sp. UBA3373
TACGACCAATTCGGCCGGCTAAACGTACTGTTTGCACATCGCAACCACCGAAATAAGCCCCTTCTTTACAAGCTAACCAAAATAATTCAGCCGTTTTTCCTTTGATGCTACGTCCAAGCGCTGTTTCCACTAGAGTGTCCGACACCGATTCAAAACCGATAATGGTCTGCAGCAAAATGGGAGGAATACCCAGAATAACCAAAGCAATTAAGGCAGGCAGCCGCCCCACTCCGATAAAAGGAATGAGAATAAACAATATCCCAAGGCTAGGAATAACCCGCAAACCTTGCGTCAAAAGGGTTGATACCTGCTGGACCCAAGGCTTTTCATAAGAAAAATAAGCCAGAGGAAGCGCCAGCACACAAGCCAGTACTAGAGCTTCGATACTCAAGCTCAAATGCTGCCCGACATAAGTTAAATACGTCTGACCATTATTTACAAAATAGGTGATAAGTCTTGAATCATTGGCTTTTCCTACTAACTTTCCGATAAGTTTCTATAACAGTATCAGCATACCACAATCTCTCTTGCAATAACATTTTTTGGTATGGTAAAAAGATAAATTGGTAGCATCTGAAACGGCTTTCATGACGCTACCAATTATGGCACAGACCTCCACTTGCGTCAACTATTTGGTTTTGGCATCAGACAAAAAAGAAAAACCAGAGCTACGTCTGATTTTTCCTGTCTATTAAGCGACTTCAAATTGTGAATTGTAAAGATCTGAATAGAAGCCACCTTGTTCCATCAATTCATCGTGGTTACCTTGTTCGATGATATTACCATCTTTCATCACGAGAATCAAATCGGCATTTTTAATGGTTGATAGACGGTGAGCGATAACAAATGATGTGCGTCCTTCCATCAATTTATCCATGGCTTTTTGAATCAATTCTTCAGTACGTGTATCAACTGAAGATGTGGCTTCGTCCAAAATAAGCAATGGAGCATCTTTCAACAGAGAACGCGCAATGGTCAACAATTGTTTTTGACCGATTGAAAGCGTTACGGAATCATCCAAATAAGTGTCGTAACCGTCTGGCAAGGTCATGATAAAGTGGTGCACACCAACAGCCTTAGCTGCTGCAATGACTTGCGCATCAGTGATGTTTTCTTGGTTATAAACCAAGTTTTCCTTAATAGTTCCTTCAAACAACCAAGTGTCTTGAAGCACCATTGAGAATTGGTCATGCACTTCTTCACGTGACATCAAACGCGTATCCACGCCGTCAATACTGATGCGACCTTTATCAATGTTGTAGAATTTCATCAACAAGTTAACAATGGTAGTTTTACCAGCACCTGTTGGTCCAACAATCGCAACTTTTTGACCAGGTTTTGCCATAGCTGAAAAGTCATGAATAATGGTTTTATCTTTAGAGTAACCAAAGAAAACATTATCAAAAGCGACTTCACCTTTCACATGGTTAAGTTGACGTTTCTTATCAGAATCGTCTTCCATTTCTTCTTCGCCAAGGAAATCAAAGACACGTCCCATAGCGGCAATAGCTGATTGCAATTGGGTGAAGGCTTGAGCGATTTGAGAAAGGGGTTGTGAGAAGATACGCACATAAGTCATGAAGGCAACAACGTCACCCATGTTTAGGTCACCGTTGATAACTTTGACCGCACCAACGACACAGACCATAACGTAACCAAAGTTACCAATGAAAATCATCAAAGGCATCATAATACCTGATAAGAATTGTGATTGCCACATTGATTTGTAAAGGTTTTGGTTCAATTCTTTAAAGGATTCGCTCACTTCTTCTGCTGCATTGTAGCTTGTTATCACGTTATGACCAGAATAAATTTCTTCGACATAACCGTTAATGGCAGCTAGGTTATTTTGTTGGCGTTTGAAGAGGGGTTGTGAAGAACCCATAATCACAATCACCAAGACAAAACCAATCAAGACAGAACCAATTGTAGTGAAGGCCATGCTGATGTTTGAATAGAACATCATGATAATTGAGCCAATCAACAACATCGTTGATGTTACCAGTGTTCCTAAACTTTGGTTAAGTGATTGGGCGAACAAATCGACGTCATTTGTGACGCGTGACAAGGTATCCCCTTGGGCATGGCTATCGAAATAATTCAATGGCACATTATCAATCTTATCTTGGATAGCTCGACGCAAACGTTGTGAAAAACGTTGAACGATAGTGGCCACAGTGAAGTTTTGAATGTAACCCACAACAGCTGCAATCCCATACAAAATGGCCAAGGTCATCGCAATATGACCAATTTTATCCAAATCAATACCTGGAATCGTTCCAGTAGCCGTTGGTGTTAAGCCTTTGGTAATGGTATTGGTGATTTCTTTTAGCTTATCAGGACCGATAACCGTTACCGTGGCTGAAATACAAGCACCAATAACCGCAAGGAGAAATGGAAGTCTGAAACCTTTGATATAAGGTTTCAATTGACTATAGAAACTTGTTTTCTTTTTATTTTCCATTTTCTAATTCCTCCTTAGATAATTGTGAGTACGCAATTTCACGGTAAACTTCATTAGATGCCAACAATTCTTTGTGTGTTCCTTGACCAACCACACGGCCTTTGTCTAGAACAAGGATTTGGTCGGCGTCCATAATGGTTGCGATACGTTGCGCCACAATCAATTTTGTCATGTGACTTGTTTTTTCTCTTAATTGAGTACGTAAGATACGGTCTGTCTTGTAATCAAGAGCAGAGAAGGAATCATCGAAAATGATAATTTCAGGTTTACGCGCCAAAGCACGCGCAATCGCCAAACGTTGTTTTTGACCACCAGAGAAGTTTTGGCCGCCTTGTGATACAGGCGCTTTCAGTTGCCCTTCTTTGCGTTCCACAAATTCTCTACCTTGTGCCAAATCTAGTGCTTCCCACATTTGGCTATCATTTAGAGGAGATTCAGGGCTTTCACCCATGTCCATATTAGAAGCGATATCACCACTAAACAAGACAGCTTTTTGTGGAATATAACCGACAATATTATGCAAGGTATCGTGGTCATATTGGCGAACGTCTAAACCATCGACTTTAATCGTTCCTTCAGTAGCGTCATAGAAACGCGGAATCAAATTCACAAGCGTTGATTTACCTGAACCTGTAGAACCGATAAAGGCAACCGTTTCACCAGCTTTAGCTTTGAATGAAACGTGTTCCAAAACAGCTTCTGAAGTTTTGCTGTAACGGAAAGACACATTGTCAAATTCGATAGACCCTTTTTCAGTTGGTTGTTCTTTAGTAGCTTCGGGGTAAGCAATTGAGGTCTTAGTTTCTAGCACTTCATTGATACGACCAGCTGCGACAACCGCACGTGGCAAAATGAAGAAGACGACAATCATCATCATAAATCCCATAACGACTTGCATGGCATAAGATGAGTAAACGATCATATCAGAGAAAAGTCCGACTTTGTCATGCATGGCACCAGCAATTTTAGTTGGATCTTTTGGAATAGCCACATCTTCAATCAAATGTGCCCCAATCCAGTAAATGGCCAAAGTCATTCCGCTAGAGATTGCTGTCATGACTGGTGACAAGATAGCCATTGAACGGTTGATGAACAAGTTGGTATTGGTTACATCGTCATTGGCTTTGGCGAATTTGCCATCTTGGTAAGATTCGGCGTTGTAAGCACGAACCACACGAATACCAGTCAACGACTCACGAGTAATACTATTCAATTTATCCGTTAATTTTTGGATAATACGTTGCTTAGGCATAACGACAATGAGTAGGAAGGTCAACATCAAGAACATGACTGCAACAGCGACAATCAATACCCAAAGCCATTCGTGGTTTTTATCGGCAATCTTCGTAATGGCCCAAATAGCCATGATAGGTCCTTTGGTAACCACCTGAATTCCCATGGTAAATACCAATTGAATTTGTGTGATATCGTTGGTTGTACGGGTTAAAAGACTTGGAATTGAAAATTTCTTGATTTCAGCATCAGAGAAATTCAAAACACTGTGGAAAATGTCATCTCGCAAGCTCGTACTAAAACTTGCCGCGATACGAGAAGCTAAAAAGCCGACAACAACAGCTGATAAGAAACTAGCAAACGATAGCAAAATCATTCGCATCCCTGGAGAATCAACATCCCAAGCGAAAATATCATCCGCCTTTGTCCCTTGCGTTGACAAGAGCTTGGTAATCGTTGACATGTAATCTGGGATTTTCAAATCAAGATACACATTTAAGCAAACGAATAAGATGGCAAAGACAACCATGGTGATTTCCTTTGCCGTTAAACGTTTCAAAATTTTTAACATGCCTTACTCCTTATTTTTCTAAATTTTTTAAAGCTTGTTTAAAGACGCGAAAAAAGGTTCTCAAATCCTCTCGGCTAATCCCTTTTAACACTTGGTCATACATTTCATCGTGAAATGCCTTGATAGCCTTCGCTTTTGATTCACCTAATTCTGTTAAAACAACTTGTTTGTAGCGCTTATCCACTTTTGATGGAATCACTTGGATAAAACCATTTTTTTCCATACGTTTAATCAAGTTACTCGTTACTGATTTGGAAATGTTTAACCGCTTTTCAATGTCTTTGATAAAGATTTCTTTTCCTTTATCCTCACAAAGATACATCACCGCAAATCCTTGTGGACCAGCTAGTTTTTCAATTCCGTACACCGCAGCAAGATGATTGACACGATTTTCCATCAAATTAATAAAATCCCTAAATTGTGAAAATGGATCTTTTGGGCGCATTGTCTCCTCACTTTCTAAGCATTTATAAGCACGATTTATTAACAAACAACATTATAGTTCTCATGGAAACCATTGTCAAGTGAAAACGTTGCTTTTTCACATTTTTTCAGAAAAAAAGAGCATGGCGCTCCATGAACTGCACCCCAAAAGTT
>NZ_DEQF01000039.1:0-3164 GCF_002360305.1 Streptococcus sp. UBA3373
GAATACTATCAAAATCAACGTTTAAGCGTTGGTTATCTCCGAGAAGCGAAGGAACAAACGATATTTAAATCACGCAAAATTTTTCAACGTGCTGGGAAATTTACTTCTCTTGACCGCCAAAAATTTAAGTATTAAAAACTTTAAAATTTTTTGGATTTTAAGGCTTTTTTAAGTTGTTTTTGTTTGCATTTTTCTGACAATTTTGTTATAATACCTTTATAGAAAATCAAAAAAGGAGCAGAAGCTGGTAACTTCTACTCCACCGATTAAGACAAATCTACACTTTGCTTAATCAGTCTGAAGTTATTGTAACACAAAAAAGCCAATAAAGTCAAGACTGAAGCAAGGAAACCTTTGTTTCGGTATTTTTTTTGAAAAAATTCAACAGAGAAATCTCTTGATTTATAGGCTTGATGATTATTCTCAAAAAAATAGACACAAACAAAAGAGGGGTACAGCTTGACAGGATGCCATTCTTGTTATAAAATAATAAGGTATGTTTAGTAACTGATCAAAAATAGCCGGCTAAACGAATACGAAAATCTATGAGGAGGTAATCACTGTGAAACGTACTTATCAACCAAGTAAAATTCGTCGTCAACGTAAGCATGGCTTCCGTCACCGTATGTCGACTAAAAACGGTCGTCGTGTCCTAGCTGCACGTCGTCGTAAAGGACGTAAAGTTTTATCTGCTTAATTGATAGAATAAACCATACCATCAGTGCTCGAGACTGATGGTATTTTCGTTTGCTTGAAAGTGTAGCTCTTTTGTGAACCTAGTGTCAGGATACCTTTTCGTGAAGTATGTTATAATAAAAACGAGAAAAAAGAGGAATAGACTAATACATGATAACGATTTTTGATACACACACGCATTTAAACGCTGACGATTTTGTTGGGCGTGAAGATGAAGAATTGGCGCTAGCTAAGGAAATGGGCGTCACTCGGCACAATGTGGTTGGTTTTGATGCACCAACGATTAAACGTGCCCTTGATTTGGCTGAAAAATACCCTGAAGTTTATGCTACAATTGGTTGGCATCCGACAGAAGCTGGGTCTTACAATCAAGAAGTGGAGGATATGATTGTCGCCCACTTGTCACATCCAAAAGTGATTGGTCTAGGTGAGATTGGATTGGATTATTATTGGATGGAAGACCCGAAAGATGTTCAGATTGAGATTTTCAAGCGTCAGATTCAATTATCAAAAGACCATGATTTGCCTTTCATCGTCCACACCCGCGATGCCCTAGAAGACACCTATCAAGTTATCAAAGAGGCAGGTGTTGGCCCTCGTGGTGGGATTATTCATTCTTTTTCAGGGTCTTTGGAAATGGCAGAGCGTTTTATCGAGCTTGGTATGATGATTTCATTTTCAGGGGTTGTCACTTTTAAAAAAGCCCTTGATGTGCAAGAAGCTGCGCAAAAATTGCCGTTGGATAAGATTTTGGTGGAAACAGATGCCCCATACCTTGCCCCTGTTCCAAAACGTGGACGTGAAAACCGCACGGCTTATACTCGCTATATTGTAGATAAAATCGCAGAACTCCGTGGCTTGACTGTGGAAGAAGTGGCACAAGCGACAACAGAAAATGCAAAGAGGTTGTTTGATTGTGACTGAGAAAATTAAAATTCAAGAAGTGGTTGTGGTTGAAGGCAAGGACGACACAGCCAATTTGCGTCGTTTCTACGATGTGGACACCTACGAAACACGAGGTTCTGCTATCAATGATGACGACCTCGAGCGTATTGACAAATTAAATGATCTTCGTGGGGTTATTGTCTTTACCGACCCAGATTACAACGGCGAACGCATTCGTAAAATCATCATGAATGCCATCCCAAATGTGAAACACGCCTTTTTAAATCGTGATGAGGCGGCTCCCAAGTCAAAAACAAAAGGGCGCTCGCTCGGTGTCGAACACGCCAGTTTTGATGATTTGCAAAAGGCTTTGTCAGGTGTGTTGGGGCATTTTGATGACGATGACCAGTTTGACATCACGAAAACAGACTTAATGCGCTTGGGGCTTTTAATGGGAGCAGATAGCCGCAAACGTCGCGAATATTTGGGCGAAAAGCTTCGTATTGGTTATAGCAACGGCAAACAACTTCTCAAACGCTTAGAGCTCTTTGACATTACTTTGGCCGAAGTAGAAGAAACGATGGCAACATATGAGGGCTGACTTTTTAAGAGTCTTCTGTGTTCTATACTAAGATTGATAGAAACGAAAGGAAAGAAAAGTCCCCACGTTTTGGTTGGGGAATATTGATTATGAGAATTGCAGATTATAGCGTGACGCGTGCTATTCTTGAGCGTCATGGGTTTACCTTTAAAAAATCATTTGGACAGAACTTTTTGACAGATACCAATATTCTTCAAAAGATTGTAGATACAGCGGAGATTGACAAGGGTGTCAACGTGATTGAAATTGGTCCTGGTATCGGTGCTTTGACGGAATTTTTGGCAGAAAATGCTGCTGAAGTCATGGCTTTTGAAATTGACGACCGTTTGATTCCGATTTTGGCGGATACGCTCCGCGATTTTGACAACGTCAAAGTCATCAACGGAGACATTTTGAAAGCTGATTTGCAAAGCCATATCAAATCATTTGCAAATCCCGATTTGCCTATCAAGGTGGTCGCAAATCTGCCTTACTACATCACCACACCTATCTTGATGCATTTGATTGAGTCAAAAATCCCATTTGCGGAATTTGTCGTGATGATGCAAAAAGAAGTGGCAGACCGTATTTCAGCTGAGCCAAATACCAAGGCTTATGGGTCATTGTCAATCGCGGTGCAATATTACATGACAGCCAAGGTGGCTTTCATCGTGCCTCGCACGGTCTTTGTGCCTGCACCGAACGTGGATTCAGCTATTTTGAAAATGACACGCCGTGAGCAACCTCTTGTTCAAGTGAAAGATGAAGATTTCTTCTTCCGCATTGCTAAAATCAGCTTTGTTCACCGCCGCAAAACCCTTTGGAATAATTTGACTAGCCATTTTGGAAAAGCTGAGGAAACCAAGGCTAAATTGGAACAAGCGCTTGACATGGCAGATATCAAACCGTCTGTTCGTGGCGAAGCCCTTTCTATTGCGGATTTTGCTAGATTGGCAGACGCTTTAAAAGAAGCTGGTTTGTAAGTTTTAAGACGACTAAAAAC